>CAYRBS010000035.1:0-15992 GCA_964422335.1 uncultured Mariniphaga sp.
ACATCCACTTCTGTTTTGTAGAGATTGTAAGGAATCAAACCGTTTTCGCACCCGGGGATAAAAACACATTCAAACTCCAATCCTTTGGATGCATGCAGTGTCATCAGGGAAACAGCTTCAACTTGCCGGATATGGGTATCAGCGCCCTCTCCCAATACCAGGAAATCCAAAAATTCACGCAAACTATTCCTCTGTTCTGCCAACACAATAAATCGTTCCCACTCCTTTTCCATAAAAAGTTGATTTCCGAAAAATTGTTCTCTCACCCACCCGAGAAAACGAACCGTATCCTGATTCTTCATTTGTTTTTGCGCCCATTCAAACTGAGAGGGTGTAACCGACTGGTTTTTCAGTCTGAAAAACGGCAGTGCCTGCTCGTAGGTTTTCGACAAAAAAGCCCTGAGCAGCCCCACGAAAGCCTGAAACGGTTCCCGCCTGAAAAACGGCACGGTACCCACCTCCTGGTAAGGTACATGGTGGTCGCGTAATGCTTTTGAAATGGCATCGAACTGGTTGCGTGTGCGGCACAAAACAGCCAGATCGGAAAGGCTGCCAATGGATTCGTTTTTATCACCACGGGTTACAGCACTGTCGATGGAAAAAAAGCTGACCCCACCTACCAGCTTCACAATCTGCCGGGCAATGAACTCGGCCTCGGCAGCGCCGGTGGGTTGTTCTGAAATGGAAACCTGTACCCCTTCCGAAAGGCCTTTCAACATTCCGGAAGGCTGTTGCAGCACATTGGCCGAAGCAGACAAAATTGTTTGCGAACAACGGTAAGAACGGGTTAGCCGGAAAACCTGTGAACCGGGGTAATCTTCCGTGAACCGCCCGATGTAGCCCGCATTGGCACCCCGAAAACCGTAAACCGACTGGTTGGCATCGCCCACTACACACAAATTAAAATTTGAATCCGGCGCAAGCTGCTGCAATAGCCGGTACTGGGCATCGTTGGTGTCCTGGTATTCATCCACAAAAATAAAGCGAAACCGGTTCTGGTAGCGGGTTTTTATTTCTGTGTTTTCTGAAAAAAGCTGAAGCGGTTTGGCAATCAGGTCATCCAAATCGAACGCATTAAGTTTTTGCAGTTCCTTTTCATATTTCCTGAAAAGCGGGGTTTCAGGTTTCGAACCGTTTTTTATCTCGGAAATTTCGGTGGCCCGTTTTTTGGCTTCGTTGGTTTTAATTTCCAACACGAATTTAATGATGTCTATTTTCAATGCTTCGTCGGCTAAAGCAAAGTTTTCGCTGCGTTGAAATACCCGGTAGTTTTCCTTCAAAACAGAAAGGCCGAAGGCGTGAAAGGTAGCCACGGTAATTCCTCCGGCTTTTGTTTTGTTTTTCAACAGAATCTCCAACCGCTCCCTGAGTTCGCCGGCAGCCTTGTTGGTAAAAGTAATGGCTAATATCTCTTCCGGCAATGCCAGTTGGTTCTTTATCAGCCAGGCAATTTTGCCGGTAAGGGTTTTGGTTTTCCCGGTGCCGGGCCCGGCAACAATCAGGGATGTTCCTTTGACTTGCTGCACAGCGGCCAATTGTTCAGCATTTAAATTGTTGAAAGTCGCTTCCTCCGCATTTTGAACGTTGTACTCCACTGCTTTTTCAGCGGCCTGGTTTTCGATTTGTTCCTTTTGATATAAAAGCTTTTGAATACCTTTTAAATCGAAGTTTATCAGTTCCTTTTTTTCGGGAGTTGCCGGTTTTTCAAACTGAAAAAGGGAACCGGTGGCCTCAAAACGCTTCACTTCTCCCGGTTTAAAAACGCTGATAACGCCGTATTCACCATCGTATCCTTCCTGAATGTAAATTTCCCGATTTCGCATCCGGCGGATTGCCTCGGTCAGGGTTTCAGAAGTTTTTGATTTAATTTCTTCCAATGGAATTTTCATTAAAATATCCAGCTCATTTCCCAGTTTTTGCAATGTTTGCATGTATTCCGCTTCCACTTTTTTTGAATTCACGCCCACTCCTGTAATTTCTGAAAGCATCTCCTTCAGCGGAATGATGGAGCGAAAAGGCAACCGGTTGGGGCGCTCTTCCATATTTTCACGATCGGACAGATGAATCACGCGGTTCATCACACCCACTGTTACCGGTTTATTGCATACCGGGCAAATGTAGTTGTTGCGCAGGGTTTCAGCGGGATTCCAGCAAACGTTGCATTTGCGGTGGCCATCGTAATGGTACTTCCCTTCCTGTGGAAACATATCGATGGTTCCCAGGTATTTTTCCGGATTGCCATGCCGGAGCGCTTCTGTAATGGAATGATAACCAGGTTCGGTATTAAAAACATTGGCATTGCGTCCCAGTTTATCGGGCGAGTGGGCATCGGAGTTGGAAACCAGCGTAACATTGTCGAGAAAGGAACAAAGCCAGTTCATGGGCGGATCGGTGGACAACCCGGTTTCGATGGTGTGGATGTGGTGCGACAAATCGGCGAAACACTGTTCCGGCGAATCGAACCCCGATTTGGAGCCCAGCATGGAAAACCAGGGCGTCCAGATGTGTGCCGGAATGAAGTAGTTGTTTTCGCTGCTTTCGAGCACAATTTCCAGCAGGTCGCGGGAGTCGAGTCCGAGAATGGGGCGTCCGTCGGAGGTGAGATTGCCGCCCAGATTTATCAGCTTCCGGTTCATTTTTTCTGCCTCTTCGAATCCCGGCGCCAACACCACATTGTGGACTTTTCGGACTTTTCCGCCCCGCTTATAAATGTTGCTGATTTCGGCCGAAAGCAGAAACCGGGTTTCATTGCTGCCAAAAGGCGAATCAAGTTGGTATTCTTTTTTCAATTTAAACAATCCGTTGCCATCGGGAACCGTTTTTTCTTTTAGCTCCGCGAGCCAGCCGGGGTGAGTAAAATCGCCGGTGCCCACCACCTTTATTCCTTTCAGCCCGGCATGGTAAGCGAGGTATTCAGGTATAAGCTTTTTGCTGGTTGCCCGCGAAAAATGGGAATGAATATGTAAATCGGCTACAAATTGCATCTTTTTATTTTCTGCCGGAAAAGATAAGAGATTTCAACGGGGCATTCCAAATAATTCAGCCTATTTTTTGGAAGAAAAAGGCATTTGCGCTGCCATTGAAATCAAGATTTGTACATGATTACAAACACGCTTTAAATCTGGAAAAATTACTACATTGCAAGTTGAATATGAAAACCTAATTCAAAAAAATTATGGCAAGCATTAGAGATTTGAAAAAGGACATTGACCTGCTGATGTCACTGGTGTTAAACGATTGTTTTTATGTGATCGAATACAATTCGAAAGTAGATGCCCAGGCAGTGATGAAAATTGCCGGGGATGTGATTAAAAAGCACCAGGAATTCAGGAGAAGGGTAAATCATCCCGATGGAAAAGACGACCCGAAACGGATAAAAAAATATTACAGAGATTTAACTTCCGAAGTATTGGCCGCTACCGATGAAGCTTTTGAAGCCCTGGGGGCCGAAGTAAAAAAAGCAGCTTAGCACAAACTTATTTCTTCACCAGTTCAAATATTTTGTGCGCTACCACTTTCCCCTTGTAATAAGTGGTAAGTTCCCAGGTTCCCAGTTTATCTTCCAGGGGTTCCCACACACAATCGCCCAGGTAAAACTGAAAATCGTTGGTGCTGATAAACTGTTCACCCTCGAAAGGAGGCGCTGGTTCTCCCTGCTCATTTTTAAACGGCGGATGTTCAATTTTGAAGGTGATGGTTTCAGATTTTGCCTGTTTAATGTGCAAAACATACCCGAATTCGGTTCCAATTTCAGCTTCAATACGCGTGGTAAAATTCAAAATCCGTGGAATATCCTTACTCTCCCGGTCCCACTTTGAAAACTCACCATAACGAATCATTTTAAAAACAGGATTGCGTTTACTTTTTTTCATCGTTAAAAATAATCAATGCGCGAATAAAAATATTTTTTTTGATTCATATTATTGTATTTTTACGTTGAAATTTGAAATAAGTGGTTTTTATCAGGGAAAATAGCAAACTGTTATTTGTTTTGTTTTTGCCGGTGTATTTATTCATCGCGCAACAATCATTGCAAAACAAACACACCCATTTCTATTCCAACGGAATTGTGGTTACCCATTCCCATCCAACAGATGATAAGGAGAAACCACTAAATGAACATGATCATACCGAAACTGAAATTTGTTTTTACCACCAGGTTAGTTTTGATTATTTCACGACCTCCCCCGAATTTCAGCTCCAGGTACATTTGCTTCATTCTTCCAAAAACTACCGCCCTTCAAACCAGGAAGTGCATTATCCGGTTTCTGTTGAACAACCGGTAACCCGCGGCCCACCTCCGGTTCCATCCACATTCGTTTAATCAGGCAGCGATCCTGCTTTTCCCGCATTTTTTTAGTTCCGGTTTCCGCAAACAGGGAAATCGCAGTGTAATAAAACCACAACTTGTTGGGATTTTAAAGGCGGGTTACAACCGTTACTTTTGCGCCTGGTAAGAATTTTTTAATTGTTTTAATTGAAAGTTGGTTCAATACCAACCTGAATATTTTCTTATATGAAGTTGTTTTCACTGTTTCATTTATTTGTATTCCTTGTTTCCGGTGTATGCTTTGTACACGCCGATGAACCGGAGAAACGTTCAAAATCTGATGCCCGGTTGTTTGGACATGTAGAATCAGAAGGGGAGCACATCCCCTTTGCATCGGTAAAGATAAAAGGCACGACCATTGGGACGGCTGCTGATGCAACAGGCCATTTTAAACTTGCCAATCTCCCTGTGGGGGAGCAAGTAGTGGTTATTTCTGCCGTTGGCTACAAGTCCTGGAATGAGGAGATCGTTCTGGAATCGGACAATAGTGTTACCATTCATGCCGAACTGGAGCCTGACAACATAGGCATTGAACAAATCGTTATTTCAGCCGACCGCAACGGAAAAAGCCGGCGTAATACTACCACCATTGTAAACAGCATCAACCCCAAACTGCTTCAGCGGACACAAAGCGTTACCCTGAGTGAAGGATTAAACTTTTCACCAGGTCTGCGGATGGAAAACAATTGTCAAAATTGTGGTTTTTCCCAGGTTCGCATGAATGGACTGGAAGGCCCCTATACTCAAATTCTTATTAATTCCCGCCCTGTTTTTAGCGGCCTGGCAGGAGTTTACGGCCTGGAACTGATTCCGGCCAACATGATTGAACGAGTGGAGGTTATCCGCGGGGGCGGCTCCGCAATGTATGGCAGCAATGCAATAGCCGGCACCGTGAACCTGATTACCAAAGACCCCATCTCCAATGCATTTTCCATAGCCGGCAGCTACGGTTCGGTTGGGCAGGCAAACGGATACAACCCCGCCGGCGACTTCAACCTGAACATGAACGGTTCTTTTGTTACCGATGATTACCATACCGGGATAACCCTTTTTGGTTTTATAAGAAACCGCAATCCCTTTGATGCCAACGGGGATGGTTTTTCAGAACTGGCATTGCTGGAAAACAATACACTGGGCGCCCGTTTTTACCAGAAAGTAGCAACACGCGGAAAACTCACTTTCGATTACTTTCACATCAATGAGTTCAGAAGGGGAGGAAATAAATTTGAACTGCCCCTGCACGAAGCCGATATTGCCGAAAGTGTTGGCCACACCATCCATTCCGGTGCGGCTTCCTTCGATATCCTTCTGCGCGAGGCCGACAAATTTTCTGTTTTCTTTTCAGCACAGCAGGTTGACCGCGATTCGTACTACGGCGCCAACCAGGACCTTTCAGCTTACGGGGAAACATCCGATTTCACCTATTCTTCCGGAGTGCAATACCTGCGGCAGTTCACCCATTTATTGTTTGCGCCGGCTTCGCTCACAACCGGGTTGGAAATAAACGGGAGTCACCTGCAGGATGACAAGCTGGGCTATTTCGACCTGGAAGAAGAAATTCACCGGGGCAACACACGGGTGGCCAACCAGCAACTTTCTACCCAGGCTGCCTTAATCCAGTCGGAATGGACCGGGAAACAATGGGTGCTGACCACCGGTTTGCGGTACGACCATTACAAGGTAGTTGACCATGCCACGGAAAGCGAAAATGTGACGGGAGATGTACTTAGTCCGCGGCTGACGCTTCTCTACAACCTTGGCGATCGCTGGCAGGCAAGGGCCGGATTTGCAAGAGGATTCAGGGCGCCCCAGATTTTTGACGAGGATTTACACATCGAAACTTCGGGGTCCCGGCAAGTTCTTCACCGGAACGATCCTGATTTGAAACAGGAGACTTCAAACAGCTACTCCCTCTCGGCTAACTATACCCACGAACAGGGAAGATGGCAATACCAGTTTTTAGCCGAAGGATTTTATACCCGGCTGAACCATCCTTTTTTAAACGAATATGGCACGCCCGACGAAAACGGGGTGGTAGTTTATACCCGTACCAATGCCGAAAAAGGGGCAAAAGTACAAGGCATCAATTTCGAACTGAATGCCTCTCCCTCCAACAGGTGGGAAATGCAATCGGGTTTCACCATTCAAAAAAGCACGTATGAAACGCCGCAGGAATTTAACGAAACCCGGTTTTTCAGGTCTCCCGACAATTATGGCTACATCAGTTTAAATTATCAGCCCTCACTGCAATTTAACATTTCGGCCACCGGAACTTATACCGGCCCCATGCTGGTACCTTACTTTGGCCCGGAATTGCCGGATCCGTCAGCCGGCGCACTGCATCAATCGCAATCATTTTTCGATTCCGGAATAAAAGCCGGTTATACCGCCAAACTTGCCGGCGATGTGGAAATAGAATGGAATGCCGGCATAAAAAATATTTTTAACTCCTACCAGAACGATTTCGATACAGGAATTGACCGCGACCCTGCCTACATTTACGGGCCTGCATCGCCCCGGGTAGTTTTCATGGGAGTGCGGATTGGCAGTAACCTGTAACTGAAAACGCAGGCAAAATTACGGACACAAGCAACGGGTAATCTTTTTTATTTGTGGCAGACAAAAGATTATTAATTTTGTATCGTTCATTATTTAGATAAAATTTCGGAAATGAGTGAATTGGATACCCAAAAAACCAGGAAGGACAAAATAAACCGAAGGAATAACATTATTGTTATTGCCCTTGCCGTAATTCTTGTAGGTGTGGCTGTGTTGTATTTTTTTCAAAGCAGGCAGCACCAGTCAATTGTAAATGAATTAAATACTGAAAAAGACTCCATCCATTCAGAACTGAGCAATCTGGTGGTGCGGTACGATTCACTCGATGCAGAAAGCGACACCCTTAATGAACAACTTACTGTAGCTCAGTCCAAAGTGAAAGATTTGATGCTTGAAATTGAACAAACAAAAAGAATCAGCCTGGATAAAATCAACTCCTATCAAAAACAGGTTACTACATTAAGGGGCATCATGCGCGACTTTGTCGTACAAATTGACTCGCTGAACCAACGCAACCAGGAACTGATGGCCGAAAACCTGGAAGTAAAAGAGCAATACAAACAATCGGAGAGTGAGCGACAACAGTTAACCCAGGAAAAAACCCAACTTGAACAGAACCTCGAACAGGCATCGGTGCTGAATGTCCGCGAATTTGTTGTGGAAGGGTTGAACAGGCGGAGCAAAGATACGAGGTTTGCCCGCCGGGCAGAAAGAATACGCATCTATTTTATCATAAATGAAAATACGGCGGCTAAACGTGGTTCCAAAAACATTTACGTGCGCATCACCCGTCCTGACCAGCTGTTGATGAGCAAATCAGAAGACAACCTTTTTCAGTACGAAGACATGAAGATACAATATTCCGCCATGCGCGAGGTGGTTTACGAAGGGCACGATTTACCGGTTGCCATTTTTTGGGACAATACCGACGAGCCCGAGCTAATGCCCGGTGAATACTCCGTTGACCTGTTCGCCGACGGATATAATATTGCATCTACTACGTTCGAGCTGCAGTAACCTTTTTAGGTGTGTGCAAAAATCGGCTCGTTTTCTTTCGCCAGTGCTAGCAGTTTTTGGGTTTCCTCTTCCGTTATCGGTTCCAGTTCATCCATATACTCCAGGGCTTTCAGGAAAAGGGTATTTTTTCCGGGAGGAACAGCGGCAGTAATATTTTTCGACAACGTAAATTTCAGGGCCATTTTCATAATCTCTTCGTCCTGAACAGGCCGGTACCACACATTTTTAAAAATCTTTTCCTCGCCCTCGCCCAAACGGGTCAGCGCCATTGCTTTCAGGGCCAAAATGCCCATCCCTCTTTTTTCGGCTTCGGCATAAACCTGGGGCCCGAAATTGCCCTCATTCCAGGAAGCAAAGTTAATGGGGAACAACGTAGAGTCGAAATCAAACTTTTCCATTGCCAGCAGGGCGGCATCCACCGAATGCGCCGAGAACCCGATATGTTTAATCTTTCCGTCTTTTTTAGCCTTTTCAAACACTTCCATGGCACCTCCCGGAGCAAACACCTGCTCTACATCATCCACCGAGCTTAGCGCATGCAACTGATAAAGTTCGAAACGGTCGGTTTGAAGGAGTTTCAACGAATTTTCCAATTCTTTTTGCGCCCCTTTCGCATCGCGCTTGTTGGTTTTACAAGCCAGGAAACAATTTTCGCGGTACGGTTTCAATGCCGGGCCCATCCGCTCTTCGGCATTTCCGTAAGATGGAGCCACATCGTAATAATTCACGCCCAACTCGTAGGATTTGGCTACCAACTCATTGGCAAAATCCTGCGGATTATCGTTTAACATAATTCCACCAAACCCAATAACAGAAAGTTCTTCGCCTGTTTTTCCAAGCACCCGTCGTGGAATTTCATAATTGGGAGAGAAGTTATTTCCGAAACTCCGGATAGCGGGAATGGTAAGGGCCAGGCCGCCCAATGCACTGTTCATGATAAATTTTCTTCGTTTCATTTTATTCATCTTTTTGGTTCATACTGATTTAACACCGGTAAGTTAAATATTATAGGGCAATTATCATAGCCTCCCGCGCCTTTTTTGAGGTGGAGTGGTTAAATATTTCTACGAAATGCTGGTAAAATATTCCACGCGAAAACCGCAAAATAAATACACGCCATGACGCTAAGTCATTAAATTGTTGACCTCGCTGTGAATATTACCTTTTACCGTTTTGGAATTAAAATTCTTTTCTTTCCGCATTTGGCGTTTCCATAATTTTGCGAATTCTGCGTGGAAAAAGAGTAGTCAAAACTCATAGCACTTCAAAGAATATTTCGTCCATTTCTGTAACAACAGTTCCAAAAAACAATTTTACCCTTTGGGTGCCAGTGTTATTAATGGCACAATCATCTCCTCCAGTGAAATTCCACCATGCTGAAAAGTATCTTTGTAATAGTTTGCATAGTAATTATAATTGTTCGGGTACGCAAAAAAATCGTTGTTGTGGGCAAATATGTAACTGGTGCTCACGTTTCGCGAAGGCAAAAATGCCAATCGCGGATCGCGCACTTCAAAAACCTGTTTCGATTTATAATTCAGGTTTTTTCCCAGCTTATAGCGCAAGTTGGTATTGGTTTCGCGGTCGCCAATCACCTTCACCGCATTATCGACCCGGATGGCGCCATGGTCGGTGGTAACCACAATGCGGGTATCGTTTTCGGCCAGCTCTTTTATAAGTTCCAGCAACGCCGAATGGTTAAACCAGCTCAGTGTCAGTGAACGGTAGGCTTTTTCGTTGTTCGCCAGTTCCCGGATCATTTCCATCTCGGTACGGGCGTGTGAAATCATATCAACAAAGTTAAACACCATCACCGAAAGATCGCTTTCCAGTATATTTTCCAGGCTCTCGGCAGTCTGCCTGTCGCGACGGATGCCCGATATTTTTTCGAAATGCAATTTTTCTTTGCGTCCGAGGCGTTCCATCTGTTTACGCAGCAACTGTTCTTCGTTGCGGTTTTTGTGGCCTTCATTGTCATCGTCGTCCCATAAATCGGGGTACACTTTTTCAATTTCAGCAGGCAAAAGCCCTGCAAACATGGCGTTGCGGGCGTACATGGTAGCCGTTGGCAAAATACTGCAATAAAGTTCGTCTGACTCTATGCGAAAGTACTCTTCAAAAACCGGGCTGATTGTGCGCCACTGGTCGAAACGAAGGTTATCGATTACCAGCACAAAAACCTTATGCCCCGCATCGAGTAACGGGAAAATTCTTTGCTGAAACACGTCGTGTGAGAACATAGGCCTTTCGCTCAAATCTTTGTTCAGCCACTCGAGGTAATTATCTTTCACAAACCTGAAAAAGGTTTTATTGGCATCGTTTTTTTGCATGGCCAGCACCTCGTCCATGGTTGCATCTTCCGAGCCGGCCAGCTCAATCTCCCAGTGAACAAGTTTTTTGTAAATATCCTTCCACTCATCAAACGAAAGCCGGTCGTTGATACGTGCACCAATCTGGGAAAACTGCCCCTGGTAGGCAGAAGTAGTTTGCTGGGTAACCAGCCTTTTTTGATCGATGTTTTTTTTCAGTGTCAGCAGTATTTGTTTCGGATTTACGGGTTTAATGAGGTAATCGGAAATTTTAGAGCCAATGGCCTCATCCATTATATTCTCCTCTTCGCTTTTGGTAATCATCACCACGGGTACGTTGGGCGACACCGTTTTAATCTGGGTAAGCGTTTCCAGGCCCGACATTCCCGGCATATTTTCATCCAAAAAAATAATATCGTAAAAATTTTGTTTCACTTTCTCAACGGCATCGTGCCCGTTGTTGGCCGTTTCCATTTCATATCCCTTTTCCTCCAGGAAAATAATGTGTGCCCGTAAAACATCTATCTCATCGTCAATCCAAAGTATACGTGGTTTTCTCATAAAATTCTATATTTCTGTTGTGTACAAAATTACAAACAAATTGAGGCCGCGGGGGATACTTAACAAACTTTAACCCCGGCAATTATTCATTGAGGTAGGTTTGTTTGTAAAACTCCATGTAATCCGTAATGTTTTTCTCCTGAAGGAAAACATCAAAGTTTTCCGTGGTGATCAGAAAATTACGGTAGCTGGCATCCTCCAGCGGCGAGAACAGGTCGCGGTCCTGGACGACCGTCCTGAAATAACGGACAGCAGGTTCCTTTTCCGGAAGCCCTGAAATAACAATCAACTGGCGTAAATCGTCTAAAGGAACTTCTTCAATTGCAAGATCGTCAGCGGCATCGCCCGACTGGTTAAACTGTTCAATTCCACTGATGAACCTTTCTTTTTCAACTCCTTCAGCAGGAATTACAAAAACAATGTAGTGCGGTTTTTCCACGTCTTCGCTGTATGGCCCGGAATATGTTTCGGGAGCTTCTTCCTCCTGAGATTCCCCGTCTGTTCCGGCCTCCTCACTTCCGGCGCCGGAAGGTGTTTCAGTTTGCCCGCCCCGCTGAATATAATTGTTCCTGAAAAAGTCGATATAATCATCCACTTTTTCTTCTTCGATTACTTTTTCCAGGTTTTCGCCGGTAACCAAAAAGTTCCGGTAGGTAGCCTGCCCCAGCGGTTCGAACAGGCTCCGGGTGATTACCACCTTACGGAAATAAGACATGGCTTCGTTTAACGACGGAATTCCCCGGGCAATTAGCAACCGGTAATCGCCTGCAGTTTTTTGCTCCAGGGCCAGGTTCCATGCCTGGTATTCCTCCCGGTTAAATTCGGCAAATCCATTCAGTGTCTGCCGCAGCGACAAGTCATCGTCTTGCACCGCCAGCACAAAATTCTGGGAAGTGTCAATTCCTGTGGTAAAAAAGGAACCATCGCCTGTTTTTACTTCTACAAACTCGCCCCTTTCCTGCAGCATCTCTTCCTCTTCGCGGGCCCGGGCCATTAGCTCTTCAGGCGAAACATCGGGTTCCTGCTCATCGCTAAAATCAGGCCCGATATAACGGCTGTAATTCTTCACAAAAAATTTCAGGTAATCGGTTATATCCCCTTCCGAAAGAATTTGCCGGTAGTTGGCAGACGAAATGGTAAAATTATAATAATCAACATCGCTCAGGGTTTTAAATACCGGCGCACTGCGAATGATGGCACGGTGGTAAATAATCCCGTTCTCTTTGTTGTCGAGCGCCCTCACCAAAACAAGGTTTGTTTCCCCGTTCAGGTTTTCGGTTTCAATATCGAAATCAATTCGTGTATAATGATCGATGTTGTAATTGGCAATATCGAATTTCAACCGGTTCATGTCGATATCGGTTTCAGACGGATAGGCTATCACAAAGTAGTGCAGCAGATCATCGTCGTACGAAAATTTTCCGCCGAATTCATCGTTTTCCCGGTTTTCCCTGTTCAGCAATTCATCGTTTTGTATTTCCTCGTTGATGTAACCCATGTCCACTAATTTCTGATAATCGGCCAGGGTGCTGTCTTGTATCAGAGTCAAAATTTCGTTTGCCAGCGGGGTTGGCTCAGCATCGGGGTATTTTCCCAAATAATCTTTAAGCAGGCTTTCGAAATTATGAATATCGGTTTGGGTACCCCGGGCAATGGTTTCCATAAAATCGATTTTGGGTATCACGAGGCTGTCGGGTTCCATCTCTTTCATGGAGTTGGACAAGGCAATCACGTTTTGGTACTGCCCGGACCGGTAATTCTGAAACGTTTCTTCGTATAACCGGTTCAGGCTGTCGGTTTTTTCCTCCAGTTCCACAAAAAAGTTGGGGTTGATGAGGTACTGGGCGTATTTACTGTCGGGAAACTCCGCGATAATTTTTTCCCGGTAGGTATCCGATTTTTGTTTGTTCCCCATCAGATCATACAAATCGTACAGATCGAACCAGGCCGAAAGCAGGTATTCATTCGAGGGGTACCGCTCAATCAATTCCTCGAAAGCATTCGCCGCCCGTTCATAATTGGCGAATTCCGATTTGTAAATTTTCCCGGCATTGTAGAGGGCATCTTTAATTTCCTGGTGCGAAAGTTCCATGAGGGAGTCCGTCAGGGGTAAATCCTGTGTGTAAAATTCTTTTTGCAGGGGGTCATCCTCCCTTGCCTCCTCCACCACGGCCGAGTCAGCTTCATCGGCCAGTTCGCCCGATTCATCAATGGCAACGGATCCTTTGTTTGATCGTCTCCAGTCGTCTTCGAGGTTTCGCTGCCCCCAGCGTTGCTCGAAAGTAACCCGTCCGTACGAAACGGTTTGCGGGTTGTAAAAATACCATCCGCCGCCCTGCTGACCGGTACCCATTCCCATGCGGTAGCGGTTCGACCGGTAGTAGCCCCGGCTTCTCTGGTCCTGCATCTCCATGTTTTCCAGATTGCGCTGGTACTCCTGTTCTTCGCGCATTAACCGGGCAATAAGCGCTTCCCGCTCCGATTCAGGCATTTGTGCCACTTGTTGCAGGCTGTCTTCCCGCTCCACTGTTTCCAGGTTATCAACCAGGTTGGTTAAACTCCGGTGCTGGGTCCTGAGGCTGTCGTAGTTTGGGTACGTTTCATCAATAATAATCATGGCACTGTCGAAGTAAGCGCGTGCCTGCCGGTAATTTTGGTCTTCAAAATAGATATTGGCCAGGGTCGTTGCCGACTGTGCCCGCTGAAACTGATTGTTGAAACTGGCAGCTACTGACTTCCGGTAATTTTCAATGGCGCTTTCGCGGTCGTTTTCTTTAAAAAAAACATTGGCCAGCGCAAAATAAATTTGATCCCGGAAATCGGCGTTCTTTTTGTCGCGCAGCATTTTGCGCAATTCCTTTTTTGTCTCCTCCGGGTCGCCCTCCCCTGAAAAAATACCGGCAGCATTTATTCTGGCATTAAAAGCCATTTTGTAATCGGGGTTCATTTTAGTAACCGCCCGGTAAGCTTCGGCAGCCTGCCCGGGTTTTCCAATTTCTTCATACAACTGTGCTTCGATGTATTGCAGGCGGGCTTTCCTTTTTTTCCAGAATGTTTTGCGCAGGGCAATATCAATAAACTTAATGGCTTCGCCGTATTCCTGCTGTTTAATATAATAATCGGCCGTGGCAATGGCGAACTCGCGCTCCAGTTTTCGGGGAAAATCGTTGTTGTTCTGAACCACCTGAATGATTTCAGAAGCTTCGGCAAACCTTTCCTGTTCTGTATAGCTCCGCAGCAGCCAGATTTGGGCTTCATGCTGTGCATCGCCGTCGGGAAACCTGCGGAGGACAAATGAAAAATTGTCGATGGCAGCGGAAAAATTGTGCTGATAATAATAAGCCTTGCCCATCAGCAGGTAGCTGTTGTCCACCCACGGATTGAACTCTTCTTTGCTGGCAAATTCCCGGTACCTGCGCGTACGGCGTCTCCGGCGTTTGGGTTTTTCGGTAATGGAATGCAGTTCAATAAGCTTCGAAGCCTTAATGATGGTCTGCTCCATATCCGATTTCACCAGGCTGGCCGCAGAGGGATCGTTCTCCTTGTAAACCGGAAGCATACGGGTAAAGTCGTCATCAATGTTTTCTTTTATCCGTTCAACACCCGATTCAAAACTCTCTTTGGCATTAAAATGGACATTGTACCTGGAGGTAACACTGTGGTATGTACGCGAAGCGAAGGTATTCTTTTCGGTAGAACACCTTTGGAACAGCGGCAACAGGAGCAGCAATCCAACCATATGTAAAAACAATCGCTTCAAAAACTATATTTTACAGGCTTTAGGAATAAACTCCGATTTTGGCAGAATATTGTAACCTTCTTCCCGATTTTCTTCCCATGTCAGAAGCACAAAAATAATAAATTTTACAGTGATTCACCCTCCTGAAAAAATAAGGGGTTTCGTGTATTTTCCACCTCCCTATTTCCGCGTGATTTTTACCTTTTTTGTGGGCGCCCGCTGGATGTTCCGGATGTGTAACTGGTGGGTCAGGCTTTTGGCTGCCCCGGCAAAAGCCATTCCGGTTACCGAACCGGGATCGGATGCCACGGGGATTCCGTTGTCGCCGCCTTCGCGGATACTTTGCACAATGGGAATTTGCCCCAACAGTGGCAGTTTCATTTTTTCGGCCAGTATTTTCCCTCCGTCACGGCCAAAAATGTAGTATTTGTTCTCAGGCAATTCGGCCGGGGTAAACCAGGCCATGTTTTCAACCAGCCCAAGCACCGGCACATCGATGGATTTGCTTTGAAACATACTTACGCCACGCACCACGTCGGCCAGGGCAACTTCCTGGGGGGTGGTAACAATTACGGCGCCGGTAACCGGTACGGTTTGCACAAGGGTGAGGTGAATATCGCTGGTGCCGGGAGGCAAATCGATGAGCAGGTAATCCAGCTCGCCCCAGTTGGCATCCATCATCAACTGTTTCAGTGCATTGGAAGCCATTGGCCCGCGCCAGATAACAGCGCTGTCGGTATCCACAAAAAAACCGATGGATAAAAACTTAACACCGTATTTTTCCACGGGGTTGATCAAGTCGCGCCCGTCGATTTTTTCTCCGGTGGGACGGGTGGTTTCGGCGCCAAACATTTTGGGTACCGACGGCCCGAAAATATCGGCATCGATCAGCCCTACGCTGGCGCCCGAATTGGCCAGCGCCACCGCCAGGTTTACTGCCACGGTTGATTTTCCTACACCGCCCTTGCCCGATGCAATGGCCACGATATTTTTTACGCCGGGCAATACGGGGCGTTCCATATCGTGCAGGAATTTTACTGCAATGTTATCTTCAATTTCCACGTGATTGCCAAGGTGTTTTTTAAGGGCTTTTTCGCATGCAAGCACCAACGGCTCGATGTTGGGGTCGTTGCTTTTCTGAAAAACCAGTGAGAAACTTATCCGTTGCCCGGCAATTCTCATTTCCTGCACCATATCTAACGAAACTATGTCCTCTTCACTTCCGGGATATTTTACTTCCCGCAATACGTCGGTTACGTTTTTGGGAACTATTAATTTTTTTGGTATATCTGCCATAATAATCCTGTTTTTAAATGAGTTGCAAAATTAAAAATTATCCGTTTGAAAACGGTAAAGTTAACGGGTTTTATTTAGAAAAATTCCAAATTACCCACCCCATAAAATTTTTGGATTTACAGGGTTCCTTTCTGTTAAAAAAGGAATATATTTATAGATGAAACCATACCCGGGCACTGCC
>CAYRBS010000036.1:0-1194 GCA_964422335.1 uncultured Mariniphaga sp.
AAACACATTATCTTTTGCCCGGTAAAACTGTTTGTTCAGGATAACTTTCATGCCAGGCACCCCAGCCCCCTTTAATGGAACGAACATTCTTGTACCCCAGTTGCATCAAGGCTTTTGCGGATAAAGCTCCGCGTGATCCGGTACCGCAGTAAACAAAAACAACATCCGATTTTGCGGGTACCGATTTTCCTTTCTTATCCCACAACTCTTTACTGTCAATTTTAAACTCGAGCACTCCCCGTGGAATATTAACCGCACCGGGAATCGCACCTTCCTCGTGCTCAGCCGATGTGCGAACATCGATAACAACCGGTTTTTCAGTCTCAAGAACCGTTTTAAATTCTTTAACCGGTATCTCAGTAATAACCTCTTTGGCAGCAGCCACCATCTGTTCGGTGCTTTCGTAAACCTTTAAATCCTTGTTTTGCTGGCCAAATGCCTGGAAAGTTGTGAATACAACAAACACCAGACTGACTGCCATTAATTTGCTCAACCTATTTTTTTGATTCATTTTTTTAATTGTATTTGACTTCATAATCAATACAACCAATATTGGCAAAAAAAGTTTGTTCAGATCACGGGGGTTGGAATTTTGGCATTTTTCTCACTTCTTTTTTTTGGAGCGAACTCAATTCTTAAAACTCAGAAATCCGTTTTGCGAATTCTTGTCCATAAAACCGGAAAAAAGTTTTGGCTTCAACCGGCCTTTCACATAAACCATGGCATTGTCGTCTCCGCCAACCAGGATGAGCATCTCTTCAATGGAATCGTCGTTTGCTTTGCCAAAAATGGTAACCTGTTCATGGTCGTTCCGCACAACCATCAGTTCTTCCAGTTCACTGTTTTCCCTTATTGTGCGGTAAAACTCATTATGCAAATTGCTGCGGGCATTCAAATCTTTATCCTCAATGGTTAGAATTCTTACTTTATCGATGCTTCGCAACAGTTCACGTTCTTCTTTTTCAATATCGCCCCACATTGCTGCTGAGTGAATCAGCCAGCCCGGAACGGTAATGGTTGTTACTCCATCTTTAAACCGGTATTTGGTAAATGCTTTGGAAACGCCGCTTTCATATTCACAGGAAACAAACAGAAAAAGGGACAGAATCGGAATCAGGTAAATTCGTTTCATGGCAATTTGTTTATCGTTTCAGGTATGACGTACAGAACAACGTTTCGTTACCTAAAACTGAA
>CAYRBS010000036.1:1294-15575 GCA_964422335.1 uncultured Mariniphaga sp.
TGTTTATCGTTTCAGGTATGACGTACAGAACAACGTTTCGTTACCTAAAACTGAAAAAAGAATTTGAATATTCCGTTTTTTCGATGAACGAATAAGAATTCCAGGCAAACACTGATTCAGTAAAAAAACTTTTAAATCATCAATGACTGAATTCTTAATACCCCAAATTCTCCCCTTTCTCTACCGCCGGCACCCCTTTCTCCATCCACTCGGGCATGGGTTCGCCTTTCAGGTAATGATTAAAAAACTGGAACATCCGTTTGCTCAAATCCATGCGGTTGGCCCAGCTGGAACTCATCAGGTTGTGCGGTTCGTCGTTGTAACTGAGCAACCAAGAAGGTTTATCGAGGCGGCGCAGCGCCACAAAAAACTCGATGCCCTGATACCACGGAACAGCCCCGTCATTGTCGTTGTGCATCATCAAAAGCGGTGTATTCACTTTAGGTGCATAGAACAACGGGGAATTTTCGATGTAGTGTAGCGGTTTTTCCCACAAGGTTCCGCCAATACGGCTCTGGGTGCGTTCATACTGAAACATGCGGCTTAGTCCCGATTGCCAGCGGATTCCACCATACGCGCTGGTCATGTTGCTAACCGGTGCACCCGCCATGGCAGCGGCATACAAATCGGTTTGGGTTATAAGGTAAGCCGCCTGGTATCCGCCCCAGCTCTGCCCCTGAAGGCCCATTTTTTTCTCATCAATATATGGAAACGTATTTACCAGGTATTGGGTGCCGCTCACAACCGCATCGTATGCCCCCTGCCCGGGATAGCCGACTTTGTAAGTAATATCGGGAACAAACACCACATAATCGTTACTTGCATAAAAGGTTTTGTTAATGGTGGAGTGGCTTGGGTACGGGTGCTGGTGCCGGTACAGGTTTTCCGAATTCTTTTCGTAAAAATACACCATCATGGGATATTTTTTTACAGGATCGAGGTTTTCCGGCAAATAAAGCAGTCCTTTCAGTTCCTCCCCGGAAAAGGAAGTCCACTCAACCAGCTGCACTTTAGGCCAGGTAAAATCAGCCTGCTGCGGATTAGCATCCGAAATTTTTTCAGCACCTGAAAAATCCAAATCACTTAACCACAAATCAGGAAACTCGCGTACGTTTTCTTTTGTCCAGATAAGCTTCCCGGCCTCTTTGGCTTTTTTCACCCCGCCAAACGAGTATTGATCCATTACGAGCAATTCCGGATCGGTAACCACCCCGAATTGGGCACTGAAAAATCCCCCTGACATGTCCTGCTCGTCAAAGGCCTTCAGCAAAACCGGTTCATCTGCTGGAATATGTTCCAGATCGGCATCGAGTTTTACATAACGTAACCGGGTTTGATTACGCCTTCCATAAGTTTTTGTAACGCAAACCGGCACCCGTTCTCCCGAAGGATCGATTTTCCAGATATCATAGCGATCGTAAATATAAACAAACCGGTCATCATCGCTCCATCCGGCAATTCCGTAAGGTGAAGGATCCATTGGCCGGTCATTATCTTCATCATAAAAATTCACGGGTATCATCGATGTCAGCGGCACTGCCTGCAACCGGTTTATATCTGTTGAGCGGGCAAAATAACTACTGTCGGCATAATCGTACCAAATAACATATTTACCCTCGGGCGAAATACGTACATACGACTTATTGTCGGCAATTTCCCTTTTAATGCCCGTCTCCAAATCCACGAGATAATAATCGCGGTTTCGCTTGCCGGTCCAGCTCGATTCGCGCAAATAGAGCTGCTCGTTATACCCGAGTGCCACATCGCCGTTTCCTTTCATGATTGTGGAAACCTCCCTCACATCAGGGTCAGCCAGCTGGACAAAACGTTCTGTATTTAAATGATAAACAGCCCGGTAGGTACGATTTTTCTCTTTTTCCGCTTCCACTTTTTGCTGCGACTGCAATTTTTTGTCGGTCCAGCTCCAAATATCCAGTTTCGGTTTTTCTTCTTCCAGCAGCGAATCTTTGGGCGCCTCTTCCGGACTTTCGGCGGTGCCGAAAAAAAGCCTGGTGCCGTCTTCCGAGAAAAAAACATTCCCGTTTTCGCTGGGCGACCATCCTACCGGCACTCCGTTGGTATAATTGTCCACCTTTTTCTCCGGAGTTTCACCCAAAGCCCCCAGGTACAACGAATACACTTTCTCATCAATGGTATCCTGCGAAAAAAGGAATGCGAACTTTTCCCCGGTTTCATCCGTCACCAGTTTTTTCATCCATCCTTCTTCCGAAAAAACCTGGTTGGTTTCTCCGTTCGATGTGTTAAAAGAATAAAGAGTAGAGACAGTGCCTGCTGAGTCTTCCAGCTGCCGCGTAAAATAAAGAGCTTCCCCTTTGGGGGCATACTGCCATTCAGATACATTCCGGTGCACCAGGGTATCAGCGGTTGCAACCTCCAGAAGTACCAAATCGTCGCCATCCTGTTCCTTTTGTTCTTTATCGTTTTCTGTTGGAACCGTATCATTTTTCGTCTTCTCAGGTTCCACCGAAAAAGCAATCCACTGTGCATTCTCTTCCGGAATTTTGAACGATTTCAACCGGGGAAACTTCATTTTTTCTTCTTTCCCAAATATCCATACCCCGATACTGTCTTTGGGCAAATCATCCTTTTTAACCTTTTCCAGTTTTGCGTTCCGGACAGTATCTGTGGGTTGTTTAATGGCATAAACAATAAAATCATTCTCCGGCCCGAAACCGGGCCTGTATCCTCGGGGAATGGTATCTACACCCTGGTCCCCTCGCCTTACGACCAGCATTCCATCCCCTTTCTGGGGCTTCTGTTCAAATGCAATTAATTTTCCATTATTGGAAATAACCGGGCCTGCCAGGGTATTCCAGGTTTCAAAATCGCCGATTTCAAGCGGTTTTTTGGCTGGTTCCTGTGCCCATATCTCAGTAAAAATTAAACATAAAAATAGCAGTGCAATTCTTCTCTTCACAACTCCCCCTGTTCTGGTTATAAGTTAAAAATCCAAAGATAGAATAATTCGCTTTTCGGGCAATAAATTGTTGCGTACAGCAGGCAAGCGAAAAACTGGTTTCTAACCATTTTTATATTCCGTTTCAAGTACTGTTTTAAATTCTTCAGGAACGGCTGAAACAAACTTTTGCGGCAATTTGGTTTCCGGGTGGATAAATTCCAGCTCCGACGCATGCAGCAGCAGCCGCCTGGCCCCGGTTTGTTCCGTAATAATTTTATTCAACGTAAAATCGCCGTGATGGGTATCACCTACAATATCGAAACGGTTGCGGGCAAAGTGTTGCCGGAGTTGATGCCAGCGTCCTGTTTCCGGGGTTATTTCAACCAGGCTCAGTACAATGTTGGTTTTTTCTTTGCTGGAAATGGGAGTCTCAACCGACTGAAGTGTTTTGAAATGGGTAATGGCGGGCTTTTTGAATTTCGACTTTTTCTTTACCAGCACTTTTTCACTGAAGGTTCCCTCCCCGGGATTTCCCTGAACAATGGCCAGGTATGTTTTTTTCACCTCCTTGCGCTCAAATTGCAGGGTCAGTTCTTTTGCCATTTCCGGTGAAAAAGCCAGCACCATCACCCCCGATGTTTTGGCATCGAGCCGGTGAACATTGTGAATCCAGCGCCCGGTTATATCACCCAGCAATTTGGTAAGATAAGGTGCATCATGCCGCATAAAATCGTTTTTATGAACCGCCAGTCCGACTGGTTTATCCACCACAATTAGTTGTTCGTCCTGATACAGAACGGGTATTTCAAAATTATTTTCCACTGCTAAATCTTAGTTTATTGTCTCACAATGTTTTCCTATCTTTGTTCTGTTACCAGAAAAAGAAGATGTTCCAAAGATCAGAAAATATTATCATTCCCCTCCTGTTGCTCCTGTTTTTTTCTGTTTCATGCGGGGTAAACAATCGCAAACAGGCAGAAGAAATTATCCGGGAATTTGAACAAAACAATATTCCGGACAAGCGCGAAACCGTATTTAATATTGAACCCGAATTTTTCAAAGGGAATATTGTTTTAAAAGGCGAAACCAGCGATCCGGGCTTAAAAGAGGAATTGTTGGCTGAGCTTGAATCTTTTCAACCCAGGGATGAAATCATCGAATTGCCCGATTCTACGGTGGGCGACCATCCGTATGCGCTGGTAACCCTGTCGGTAGCCAATTTAAGAAGCGCGCCCCGCCATTCATCGGAGTTGGTTACCCAGGCATTGTTGGGTACTCCGCTGCAAATACTGAAAATTCGGGATGGATGGTTATTGGTTCAAACACCGGAACATTACATTTCGTGGGTCGATGCAGCCGGAATTACCCCTGTGACCAACAATGAACTGGAACAGTGGCGGCAGGCGGAAAAGGTTATTTTTACCGAAAACCTGACGCATATTTATGAAACAGAACAGATGGAAAAACCTGTTTCAGATATTACAATGGGAGGAATCGCAAAAGTGCTGGAACAAAGCTGGAACCGCCTGGAAGTGCAACTCCCCGATGGGCGAAGCGGCTTTGCAGATCCACAAGGCTGGACCGGTTTTTCTGAATTTCTTGAAAATGCCCGGCCCGATTCCACTTCGCTGGCCGGACTGGCAGAGACTTTCACCGGACGTCCTTATCTCTGGGGCGGAACATCCTCCCTGGCAATGGATTGCAGCGGATTCACGAAAATGATCTTTTTTATGCACGGCATCATCCTGCCCCGCGATGCTTCCCAACAAGCCCGGCAAGGCCGGTTAATTAACACGGGCAGTTCGTTCAGTCAACTGCAACCCGGCGACCTGTTATTTTACGGTCAAAAAGAAAATAACGAACAACCGGAAAAAATTACCCATGTGGCTCTTTCGCTTGGAAAAACAGAATACATACATGCTGCCGGAAGGGTACAGCAAAACAGCTTTAACCCGGCGAGTGAATTATTTTCAGAATACCGGGAAGAATCGTTTATCCGGGCAAAAAGAATAACGGAAGCGGAAGAAATACAATGGGTGAAAGAACATCCGTGGTACTGAAAAGCTACCGTTTAAAAAACGGTGAAGAAAACGTAAGTTTCGAAAAAAATGGGTTACAACAGGAGGCGTTTTATCAGGAATACAGCATTATTTTCATTGGGTGGTTTGGCACTGCCCCATTTAACTTATTCAAAAATGAGTGGAGTTTATCCGAAGCAGGGATTAAAATTATCTTTTGAACCCTACGACCTGCAATTAAAACATGTGTTTACCGTAGCCAACAGCTCGCGAACCACCACACCGGTTCTGCTGACCCGGCTTGAATTTGAAGGAATTACCGGATATGGGGAAGCCTCGATGCCCCCTTACCTGGGGGAGTCGCAGGAGTCTGCCTCCCGGTTTTTATCAACGCTTAACCTCAGCCAGTTTACTGATCCTTTCCGGATGGAAGAAATACTCGAATACGTTGACGAAGCTGCCCCGGGAAACACGGCGGCCAAAGCTTCGGTTGACATTGCCCTGCATGATTTGACAGGTAAAATTATGCAAAAACCGTGGTATAAAATATGGGGATTGTCACCCGAAAACACCCCGGACACTTCATTCACAATTGGAATGGACGAACCGGAAGTGGTGAAACAAAAAACAGAAGAAGCCTCCCGGTTTAAAATACTAAAAGTAAAATTAGGCGGGCCAAACGACAAAGAGATGATTGAAACCATCCGCACGGTTACCGGAAAACCGCTTTGTGTGGATGTAAATCAGGGGTGGAACGACAAAGAAGAAGCGCTGGAAATGATTCACTGGCTGAAAGAAAAAAAGGTGGAATTTGTAGAACAACCATTGCCCAAAGAAAAAGTGGACGACCATGCCTGGCTAACTGAAAATTCACCGCTCCCCATTATTGGCGACGAGGCGATCCAACGGCTGAACGATGTAAAAGATAATATCGGGGTTTATTCAGGAATCAATATTAAACTGATGAAAAGTACCGGTATGCGGGAAGCCCATAAAATGATTAACCTGGCCCGTGCAAGCAATATCCGGGTAATGATTGGCTGCATGACCGAAACCTCCTGTGCCGTTTCAGCCGCCGCACAGCTTTCACCACTGGCCGAATGGGCCGATTTGGACGGGAACCTGCTTATTTCAAATGATCCCTACGAAGGGATGAAAATTGTGGATGGGAAAATTACGCTGAATGACCTGCCCGGAATTGGAATCAGCAATGCCTGAAAAAGAGGACAAAATTTTCAACCCCTTCTTTCCCTGACTGGCAAAATTCTTTAACCCGTTTAAGATCCTTATTCAGTGAACCAAACGACACTGCCATTTGTATTTATAGTTGAAATGAAAACAGTTTTAATCTTAATATTTTTTGCAGTAGCATTTTCTGTTCAGGGACAGGAAAAGAAGCAGGCAAAAACCCAGGCAATGGAGGAAGAAAAAATGAAGGAATTCAAGAAATTAACAGAATTCGAAGAATACGTTATTATCCATAAAGGGACGGAACGCCCGTTTACCGGGGAATACAACAATCATAAAGAAAAGGGAACTTACGTTTGCAAACATTGTGGTGCAGCGCTTTATAAATCGTCCGATAAATTTGAATCCAACTGCGGCTGGCCCAGTTTTGACGATGAGATTGAAGGAGCCGTTAACAAAACTACAGATGCCGATGGCCGGCGAACCGAAATTACCTGCAACAACTGCGGCGGCCACCTGGGCCATGTTTTCTACGGAGAACAATATACGGACAAAAACACCCGGCATTGCGTGAATTCGGTTTCACTCGATTTCATACCGGCAGAAAAGTAATTCCCGGGTAACAGACCATCCTTTGTCCGTTTTTATGCCGGATTTTGAAAATCGGGCTTCCTAATCAGGCATTGTCGGACTTTGAAAGTCCGACTCCTGTAAGTCCGCTCAAATTTCTTCCTTAACAATGGAAAGGCCTTCCATAAAATAAACCACCTGGACATCTGCTTCGGCATCGGCGATTATCCGGTGGGCAGCATCGGCTTCTTCGTCATGTTCATGGTCAGCTTCTTCCCCGCCGTGTTCGCGGGCAGGATTATGGGCGTCGGCTTCGGTTTTTACTTCCTTGAAAATACCGGTAATGGTAAGGTCGCTGCCCATTTGCTCCTGACTAAACGCCCCGATTTTTTCGCCGGCTTCAATCCGGATATTCATATCTTCATTGCTTCCCATCAAAAAACACCTTCCTCCTCCCTGCTGGCAAACATGCATTACCGTACCCTTCACGGTTACTTCTTTCCCTTCCAGATCAGCGGCATGGGCATACAATTCATCGACAGAATAAACAACCGCCGATTTTTCAGTCTCTTCGGCAACGCGTTCACGCTGGTTTTTTTGATTTCCACAGCTCCAAAAAAGGATTGCGATCAGGCTTAACAAAACAGTTTTTTTCATGTTCCAGTTAAATTTGGTTTTTTTCAAATATACAATAAAACAAAAAATAAAGGTACAACAATTCCGGCAATCGTCCACCACCAGCCCCAGCGACCGAAACCGCGTTTCCCATTCAGTATGAACAGTCCGGAAACGGCCACAAAAAGTAAAATAACCGCCATTCCGTCGCTTGTCCATTTCCAAAGGGTGCCGATGGTAGCTTTATGCAACTTATTCATTTCAAAAATAATGGGGCGGCGCTGCAGGTAATTCATTGTCCCTTTCCCGGTTTCAGGATTAATCACTACTTCGCCGTTTTCAATAAAAACTTTTATGTTGCCCTGGTTGGTGATGTAATGTTTTTTATACACCACATCGTGTTCTAAATTGTCAAGTAATTCCTTTATTGCCTGCGTATCGGGTTCATCAGCAGAGCTTATATCAGACTGAAATTCAACATTCAAAATTTTATAATCGGGATTAAAATCGTGACGGTGGTTCAGAAAAATTCCCGAAAGGGAGTAAACAATGGTCATGCCCACAATAAAGTAGCCCAAATCGCGGTGTAATATTCGTAGTAATTTCCTTAACTTCATTTATTCGGCCAATTAAAATGCCGGAGGCAGGTCATTCATAATTAATAATAGTCAGTTTAAATATGCTTCCGGCTGGTTTTTTTATAAAGCCGCAAATATAGAATTTACAAAGGGATTAAACCATGTTGTAAACCATAAATGGGGCATATCCAAAAACAGAAATAAAACGACTGATTAACCTGTAATTAAAATTTCAACAACGAAAAACGCTAAAAACACGAAAATTTTTAATTTTCTTTAGTGTATTTCGTGCCTTTCGTTGTTTAATAAATGAAAGGGGAAAAGACTAAAACAGAAATAGAAATATCGCCATTGGGAATTGGAAGATTTTTTTTAACTTGTATAGCTAAGTGCAATGGGCTCTGGTTTTATCACAACTTAGATGGATGCCACCGGGTATTGACCCGGTGGCTTTTTAACGGGTCTATAACTTTCGCAAGTCCCTGATTTGTTTTCAGCAATCAAAAAAATGCGATAACTTTTACTTTGAATAAAACTCATTCAGCGTAATCACATCCTCAGAACTGCAAACCGGGCAGTTGGGATTCTTTTCGTGGTAATTATTAAAGCTGGCCTGGCAGCTATTGCATTTAAACCAGTTTTCATCGAAATAGATATCGCCACCCCTGAAAATAATGTCACGCCCTTCCACGAATGCGGTAGCCACTTTGTTTCGTGCTTCCTCGTATATCCGGGTCAGCGTTGGCCTTGAAACATCCATGTGGACGGCAGCCTGCTCCTGTGTAAGGTTTTGATAATCGAGCAACCGGATGGCTTCATATTCTTCAAGCCGAAGAATAACTTCATTGGATTTACGTCCCCGAACGCCATAAACCGACATTCCCTTAATTACCGGGGGAACCTGAATTCTTCTGTTTCTTTTTCTTCTGGGCATATTAAATTGAATTAAGTTTACTCAACAAAAAATGATCGGCCAGTACTAAAGCGGCCATAGCCTCCACAATGGGTGCCGCCCTGGGCAACACACACGGATCGTGCCTTCCCTTGGGATTAATAGTAGTTTCATTGCTGTCTTTATCCACTGTATGTTGTTCTTTCAGAAGAGTGGCAATGGGTTTAAAAGCCACATTGAAATAAATATCCTCTCCGTTTGAAATACCACCCTGAATCCCTCCCGAATTATTGGTTTTGGTACGGATTCCTTCGCTGGTACGGTAAAACACATCATTGTGTTGCGATCCGCTTAGTTTCGTTCCTTCAAATCCGGAACCGTATTCAAACCCTTTTACGGCATTAATCCCAAGCATTGCAAAACCGAGATCGGCATGCAGTTTATTAAAAACCGGCTCGCCCCATCCGGCCGGGACACCCCTGACAACGCAGGTAATCACCCCGCCCACTGTATCGCGGTCTTTTGCAGCAGCTTCAATTCGGGCAATCATCTTATCAGCCGTCGCGGCATCGGGACAGCGCACCATATTGTCCTCGGTTTTTGAAAGATCGAGTTCGGTATAAGGTTTTTGCAACTTCACTTCACCAACCTGCGATACAAATGCCTGGATGGATACTCCGGGCTTAGCCAGAATTTGTTTGGCAATTCCGCCTGCCACCACGCGGGCGATGGTTTCACGGGCCGATGACCGGCCCCCACCACGGTGGTCGCGCGTGCCATACTTTTTTATGTATGTATAATCGGCATGCGACGGCCTGAATACGTCTTTTAAGTTATTGTAATCGTGAGAGTGCTGGTCTTTGTTCCAAATAGCAAAAGCAATGGGAGTACCCTGTGTTTTTCCTTCGAAAACACCCGAAAGAAATTCCAGCTGATCGGCTTCTTTGCGTTGTGTAGTGATTTTGGACTGCCCCGGTTTTCGGCGTGCCAGGTCGTTCTGAATAGCATCAATATCCAAATTCAGCCCTGCCGGACAACCATCAATTATCCCTCCGATTCCGCGGCCATGCGACTCACCAAAAGAGGTCAGACGAAATATTTTACCGAATGTATTCATATATACAAAAACCCCGTTTTCGTTGATTTACAGCAGGAAAACGGGGTTAAATTAAATAATTTGTATTAATAATCAAAATTTGAATTAACTGCCGCATCCGCAACCATGATTATGGTCATGATCGTCAGAGCTGCAGTTGTCGTCTTCACAACCGCCGCCGCTTCCACAGCCACAACCACCGCCCGATAGTGTCTGGGCCAGTTCTTCCTCCGTTGCTTCGCGAACTTCAAGCACCTTTCCGGTAAATGACAGGTCCTGCCCTGCCAGCGGATGGTTAAAGTCCATTTTAATCGTTTCGTCATTTATATCAAGCACCAGGCCATTCAGCCGTTGTCCGTTGCTGCTCATCATTGGCACCATATTTCCAACTGCAATCAATTCATCGTCGAACTTACCATCAACCAAAAAAACATGTTTAGGCAGTTCCACAATGGCATCCTGATTTACGTCGCCATATGCATCATCCTTTTTCAATTGTATTGAAAAATCATCGCCAACTTTCAGTCCGGCCAAATGCGATTCAAACTTGGGCAGCATTAACCCTGCACCATATAAAAATTGCAGCGGCTTTTCCTCTGTTGCCTGCTCAACTACTTCTCCCTTATCATCGTCGATTCGCAAATCGTAGGTCAAAGTGACCATGGAATGTTGTGAAATCTCCTGCGTAATTTCTTTTTCCAGCATAATTTCTGTTTTTTGTATAATGTGCAAAGTAACTGTTTTTATGGGACAGAACAAAATACCATTCTGTCTTTTTATACCATTATTAACAAAGAACAAAACAAAAAGATTGATTTTGTTACCTATAATTTCTCTTGTTTCCAAACCGGCCAAATCATACACCCCAATTCCAATTTTACTTTTTTCGAATACATTTTTGTTGAAAATCCTTACATTGCATATGTCCGGTTCGTGTCTGATCCCTGTAAATTCCGGTTAAGTGCCCTCTCTGCTAAAACATCCAAAATTCCTGGTCCAACACTTTCCCAAAAACTACCCCGGAAATCAAACGCCAAATTTTTATCCGAAAAAAAGCAAACAACAACCTTTTTGCCCCGGCAAATAAAATTGCTTTGCACAAAAACAAATCATTATTTAGAACGTTTCAAAATAATATAAATTTAACAGTAAACAATAATTCAATCGGAATAATAATGAAATCCAACCTGTTTTTATTACTAACTGCGATACTTCTAACCATATTTAAAACCGCGGCACAGGAAGAAACCGATGCGGTAATTATCGGCCACGTTGTTTCGAAAGGTGAACACATTCCATTTGTCAATATTTATCTTGAAGATACCAACTACGGAACGGCAACCGATGCCACCGGGCATTACATGATGGTTGACCTGCCCGAGGGCGATTTTACCCTGGTAGCAAAAATGGTGGGATATAAAATGGCAAAACAACCGGTAACACTGAAAGACGGAGAAACGGTAGAGGTAAAATTCGAGTTGGAAGAAGAAGCGGTGCGGGTGGATGAAGTAGTGATTACCGGCACAAAAACTTTTAAGCGGCAAACCGAAAGTGCGGTAATTGTGAATGTACTCGATTCCAAAACCATAAGCAATGTGGCGGCTCAAACCGTATCGGAAACCCTGAATTTCCAGCCGGGGTTGCGAATGGAAGTGGATTGCCAGACCTGCAATTACACCCAACTCCGCATGAATGGCCTGGGTGGCGCCTACAGCCAGATTCTGGTCAACAACCGGTCTGTATTGAGTCCGTTGACCGGCCTTTACGGCCTGGAGCAACTGCCTGCCGAAATGGTAGAACGCATTGAAGTGGTGCGCGGAGGAGCTTCGGCATTGTATGGTTCCAGCGCCATTGGCGGAACGGTGAATATTATTACCCGGATGCCGCAGCGTAACTCTTACGAAATAACTTCCAATAATTCGGTCGTTGGCGGCGAGGCATCCGATGTTAACCTGAACGGCACCCTCACCGCCCTTTCGCAAAAGCGGAATGCCGGAGTAGCGCTTTACACCTCGCACCGTCAGCGGGATCCTTACGACCACAACGGCGACAACTATTCAGAAATGCCATCGCTTACCAACAATTCATTTGGCCTCAACTCGTTTTTCAACCTGAATGAAAGACAACAGTTCCAGGTTAACTTTTCGAGCATGCACGAATACCGTTACGGCGGGGAAATGACCGACGGGCCGGCCTACCTTGCTCTTCAGTCGGAAGAACGTACACACGATGTACTGATGGGTGGTATGGATTATGAAATTTCAAGCGAAAATTACCGGACAAACCTTACCCTGTACACTGCCGGGCAGTACACAAAAAGAAAACATTTTACAGGAATTGCACCCGACGGAGGTGCAGAACTTCAGGAATACAATAACAATCCGCCCTATGGCCATTCCAAAAACTACACCCTTCAACTGGGTGCGCAACTGAACCAAAAAGTCCAAAATTTCATGAAAGGCTCCGCTACACTTACATTCGGAACTGAATATGTGGTGGACGATGTTTACGATGAGATAGAAACCTACAACTATTTAATTGATCAGAACTCCCGAAGCCTGGGGCTTTTTGCCCAGAGCGACTGGAGCATATCACAAAAAACAACACTACTCACAGGCCTGCGCGCCGACAAACACAATTTTGTGGATAACGTCATAGTAAATCCACGCGTTTCGTTTTTGTATAAACCCAACATAAATACCCAGCTTCGCCTCTCGTGGTCAACCGGGTTCCGCGCCCCGCAGGCATTCGATGCCGATATGCACATTGCCTTTGCAGGAGGGGGAATTCAAACTATCAGCCTTTCGGATGACCTGGAAGAAGAGCGTTCCCAAAGCTGGAGCACCTCGCTGAACTGGGACAAACCTACCGAGAAACACATTTACGGATTTACCCTCGAAGGTTTTTACACCCGGCTGAATGACGCTTTTATCCTGGAAGAACGGGGCAAAGATGCTGAGGGCAATTCGCTGATGGAAAAACGAAACGGAGGAACAAGCAATGTATATGGAACTACCCTTGAACTTAGGGCCAACTACAACCAGAAAATCCAGGTAGAAGGCGGACTGACCATCCAAAAAAGCCGGCACGAAGAACCGGTGGCATGGTCGGAACAACTGCCCGGAACAACCGACTACCTGCGCACCCCGGAAGCTTATGGTTATTATACCCTTAGCTGGACACCCGGAAACAGGTTCAGCTCCACCCTCTCGGGTATTTACACCGGCCCCATGCTTATCCCGCATTACGGGCTGGCAGGAGACGAGGGTACTCCGGAACAGGATGTGCTGTTTCAGTCGGATAATTTTATGGAAGTAAACCTGAAGCTTGCATACATCTTCGAGGTAAACCGGCTGGATTCATCGATCGAACTGTTTGGCGGCATCAATAATATGCTGAATCATTACCAGGATGATTTCGACCGGGGCAAAAACAGGGACAGTAATTACGTTTACGGACCGGCCAGGCCAAGGATGTTTTTTGTCGGACTGAAAATTTTTAATTAGCGTCAGTCAGTAATGTCATCTGCATAATTATACTTAAAAATCTCCCCCAGATTCCGGTAATTTTCGCAGAATAAGAAACCAGCATTTCCTATTAAATAAAAAAAGAATAAACTTTCCACCCGTCAAGTAGTCCGCTAACGGACTAAAAGCACCACCGGTGTATCGCTCACACCATCCCGCCAATAGTCGGGGCGGTTCATTCATTACCGGTTGATTTCGCTTCCGGAGGTATGGCTATTTTCCTCATCATCAACCATTTTTTCTTCCATCTTTTTTTCTCCTTCATCTATTTTTTGTTCCACCTTTTCAACGCGTCCTTTTTTATCTTTTTTTCTGATTTTATCAAGAAATTTGTTTAATGGCGGAATATAAGACGCCAGCAAAAACAGACCGGCAATAAGAAAAACATAACCAAGCGGAATGAACGGAACAACCATAAAAACAGCTCCAAATGCAAGGATAATAATAGCCGCAACAAGCCGCACATACTTTTTATGTTCTGTTTTTATTTTAAATAAGTTCTTCATATAAACAAAACTTTCTCATGGAAACAATTTTCTGAATTTTTAGTTGCGCCGGGTAGCGAAACCTAACAAAGCTTTTCAATTGTTCAACCGAAATTGTAGTTTCAGGAAACGGTTTTGGAAAATCACCCGGCTATCGATTCAAACAATACAAAAAACAAATTGGATTTTATTGAACCAATCACAGAGTTCCAGTCTATCGCGGTTTTAATCCCCATCCCAATGATAGTATGACTGCCAGTCATGCTATCACTTTACTGCAGATTAGAGAATAAACCCTAATTCTTATAAACTTTCTCCGGCCTTTTTAATGCCCTGACCACTAAAAATATTCCTCCCAAAACAAACGGAATACTCAGCCATTGCCCCATATT
>CAYRBS010000037.1:0-1359 GCA_964422335.1 uncultured Mariniphaga sp.
CCCTGTTGCCCCAATTGCAGAAAGCGAGCATTTTTTTCTATTTTTGCAGTTTATTTAGAACGATTATAAATGAATTATCAAGGGAAGAAAGCTGCCTTTTACACGTTGGGGTGTAAACTTAATTTTTCTGAAACCTCCACCATTGCAGGGGCTTTCAAGGAAGTGGGTTTCGAACGGGTAGGGTTCGAAGAGGAAGCGGATGTGTATGTGATTAACACTTGCTCGGTAACCAACCAGGGCGACAAAGCCAGCCGGAATATTGTCCGGCAGGCCGTAAAGAAAAATCCCAATGCCATGGTCATTGTGGTTGGCTGCTATTCGCAACTAAAACCCGACGAAGTTGGACATATTGAAGGCGTAGATATGGTTTTGGGAACGCAGGAAAAATTTCACATTCCCGGTTATCTCGGCAACCTCGAAAAACGTAAAACCACCGAGATAAAAACAACCCGCCTGGCCAATATAAAAAGTTACCACAAAGCCTTTTCGTGGGGCGACCGCACCCGCAGCTTCCTTAAAGTGCAGGACGGGTGCGACTATTACTGCTCGTTTTGCACCATACCGTATGCACGCGGAAAGAGCCGCAACGATACCATCGGGAATACGGTAAAGGAAGCCCGGAAAGCCGTGGAAAAAGGTTACAAGGAAGTGGTGCTGACCGGTGTAAATATTGGCGATTACGGAAAAACTACCGGGGAAAATTTTCTCGATTTACTGAAAGCGCTGGAAAATGTGGAGGGGCTGCACCGGCTCCGGCTGGGGTCCATCGAGCCAAACCTGCTGAAAAATGAAATCATTGAGCTGGTAGCTGATTCCAGCGTAATTATGCCCCATTTTCACCTCCCGCTGCAATCGGGTTCCGATGAAGTATTGTCGCTGATGAAACGCAAATATTCCACCGGACTGTTTGCCGAACGTATCCGGCAAATCCGCAAACTTGTTCCCCATGCTTTTATTGGAGTGGATGTGATTGCCGGCACCAACGGCGAAACCGAAGAACTTTTCCAGGAATCGTACGATTTTATTAACGGACTGGAAATTTCACAATTACATGCTTTTACTTATTCCGAACGGAGTGGCACACAAGCGCTGAAAATTCCCTGGATTGTGGATGTGGAAGACCGGAAACGCCGCACCCAAATGTACATCAACCTTTCGGAAAAAAAGCTCAGGGCATTTTACGAAAAACACCTCGGGACCGATCAGTCCGCTTTGTTCGAAGCCCAAAAAAACGGCGGGTCCATGGCCGGTTTTACCGAAAACTACATTAAAGTGGAAACGCCATTCCGGGAAGAACAGGTAAATGAGGTGCAAAACGTGAGGCTGCAATCCATTCTTCCCAACGGGCACGTGGCGATA
>CAYRBS010000037.1:1459-15022 GCA_964422335.1 uncultured Mariniphaga sp.
GTTCAGGAAATTGCCCGCGAAACCGGAAGTTTTATCCGGGGAGAACGCAATAAAATTTCGGGAAAAGATGTGGAACTAAAAAGTGTGGCCAGCCTGGTTACGTATGTCGATAAAACAGCGGAAGCCCGGATTGTTGAGGCCCTCCGGAAAATAATCCCCGAAAGTGGGTTTGTTACCGAGGAAGGCACTGCCTCAAATGCAGGGGAAAAATTTCTGTGGATTATCGATCCGCTGGACGGTACGACCAATTACATCCACGGAATTGCGCCCCACTCGGTAAGCATTGCCCTCATGGAAAACGAAGAACTGGTGCTGGGTGTGGTTTATGAAGTAGGGCAGGATGAAATGTTTTATGCCTGGAAGGGCAGTTCTGCTTATTTAAATGGAAATGCAATACAGGTGGCAACCGCCAGGCGTTCCGAAGATACGCTCATCGGTACCGGTTTCCCGTACTACGCTTTCGACCGGGTGGACGATTACATTGCAGCCATGAGGTATTTGATGGAACACACACGTGGGTTGCGCCGGTTGGGGTCGGCGGCAGTTGACCTTTCGTATGTGGCAGCAGGCCGTTTCGATGCCTTTTTCGAACATGCCCTTCACGCCTGGGACGTGGCCGCGGGGGTATTCATTTTAAAGCAGGCCGGCGGGAAAGTATCCGATTTTAATGGCGGCGATAACTGGCTCTACGGAGGCGAAATTGTGGCTGCCAGCAAAAACTACTTCGATACGTTTTATGGCATCATACATAAAAATCTGGGCAACTGAATGGAGCTTTTTCACATTCGGATACCTATAAATGATGCAGTGCATCGTTAAAAAATGCAATTTTGTTTAAAATTGTGAATTGAAATATGCACTTTAAGCCCTATTCGTTTTGCGTTAATTTGTAAATTGCATAAAAACATTTATTTAAAATGGCCGAAAAAGAAATCGCTTTGCTGAAAGAACAGATCGCCCGGCTCGACGAAAAAAAATTCGACCTGGACGCATGGAAAAACCGCACCGGAATTTTTCTTGAACGTATTTTTGGGAAAGAGAGCCCCAAGCTGAAAATGATACAAGAACTTCATTACGATTATTCGAGCTGGAACCTGCGCGATACCTATGCGGGCGGTTCGGCCAAAGATAAAGATCCGGTACGAATCCAGGCAAAAGAGATACTGGAAGCAACCATTGCCGAACTGGAAAGCCTGGGACTTCCGCAAGAAAAAAAGGAACAGCAGAAAACAAGGGAGTTGCTGGAAGATGAACTCACAGGAAGGCAAATGAAGGAGATTGATGCCCTGTTAAAATCCGGCGATCAGGATAAAACAGAAAAAGTGGCAAAAATTCTGGAGAATCTCGGACATGAGAACCTGTCAAACATCATGGCTAAACTTCTTACTTCTTAACCTGTTTTTATGGCCGGAAATCCAAAAATCGCCATTGTTATACTCAACTGGAACGGAGAAAAACTTTTTGACACTTTTTTGCCCTCGGTAATTCGAAATGCTGCCAATCCGGGTGCCGAAATTTATGTGGCAGACAACGGCTCTTCCGATCAGTCAGTCAGCACATTAAAAGAAAAATTCCCGGATGTACGGATTATTGAACTGAAAAAAAATTACGGTTTTGCCGAAGGGTATAACCAGGCACTGAAACAAATTAACGCAGACTATTTTGTATTGATCAATTCCGATGTGGAAGTTACGCCAAACTGGCTGGACCCGTGCATCCGGTCACTGCAGGAAAATGAATACCTGGCAGCCGTTCAGCCTAAAATCCTCAGTTTTGAGAAACCACACCAGTTTGAGTACGCAGGCGCAGGCGGCGGTTTCATTGATAAGTTTGGCTACCCGTTTTGCCGCGGGCGGATTTTGAACCGTATGGAACCCGATTTGGGCCAATACAACAAACCTACTCCCATTTTCTGGGCCAGCGGGGCATGTATGTGCATCAAAGCCGATGCATTTAAAATGGCGGGTGGTTTTGATGGTGATTTTTGGGCGCACATGGAAGAAATCGATCTTTGCTGGAGGCTTAAAAGCCAGGGGTTTGAAATTGGCTATCAACCCGAGAGTGTAGTTTTTCATTTGGGCGGCGGCACTTTGTCGTACAACAGTCCGAAAAAAGTTTACCTCAATTTTCGCAATAACTTGTTTATGCTGTATAAAAACCTTCCACGCAATCAGTTCCACCGCATCTTTTTGGCCCGTATGGTGCTGGATGCTGTGGCTGCTGTAAAGTTTTTGCTGGGCATGCACTTGATCAGTTCCTGGGCCGTGGTAAAAGCCCATGCTTCGTTTTACCGTCACCTGGGGAGCCTCATCAAAAAAAGAAAAAAACTGCTGAAGCTGACAAAAGTACAAGAACACCCCGAAATTTACCCGAAAAGTATTATGTGGAAATTTTTCATACAGAGAAAACGCAGGTTCTCTGATTTGAATTTTCAGCCCTGGGAAACGGATGATAACGGGAAAATCCTTCGGTTGTAACGAATTCCCGGGCCTGGACTAAAAGGCAGTATGTGTTTTAACGTACTGATTAATAATAGAATAAATTGGATAATTCCAAAAATCGTATTCAATAGAAAAAGAATGAATGACCAGGGAAACAAAATGATTGTAACGCAAAATTCTATTTTAGAAGCTCTGTTGGCGGGAGATCACAAAATCAGTTCAACGCTGATAAACAAATTATTGACAGCTGAAGTTTCTGCAAAACACATTTATGAAGAGTATCTGAAGCCTTCCCTTTACAAGGTGGGCGAATTGTGGGAACAAAACAAAATCAGCGTAGCCACCGAACACCTCGCTTCTGCCATTGCAGAATCGCTGATTAACGAAGTTTACCTGAAATTAAAATCCGCAAAAAAATCGAACCAAACGGTTATTGTAACCTGTCTTGAAAACGAACATCACCAAATAGGAGCCCGCATGGTTTCCGATATTTTTGAGATGAACGGTTGGGATGTGCTGTTTCTGGGGGCCAACACACCTAAAAAAGATTTGATTGGTTACATTCGTGCGATAAACCCGCAGCTTGCAGCTATTTCAATCAGTATTTATTTTCACCTTCCCACACTTGAATCGACCCTCGCAGAAGTTAAGACAGCGTTTCCTCAATTGCCGGTATTGATTGGCGGACAGGCATTTACCAGGGGCGGAAAGGAAATCTTATCAAAATATGAAAAAGTTAACTATATTTCGGATTTAGATTCCCTTGAAAACTTCATAAATCAGTTTTAAATATGAATTACGAATACCTTGTTGAAACGGCAAAAGAAATACCCGGGGCCAGCGAAAAAGCAGTGTCAGAATACCACGAAAAATCCGATTTTTTGATTGCGGCAATTAATCAGCAGATGGCTTCGCGCAGTGATTTGAAAGAACTCATTGGTGAAAATAATAAAGAAATGATGAAGGATAACCATGCCAATCATGTACGGTTTATCTATTCTATTCTGAAAAATCCCAATCCGGAGGTGCTTACAGATACCGTACTCTGGGTGTTCAGGGCCTATCAGAATCACGGCTTTTCGGGCAGTTACTGGGCGGCACAATTAAATGCATGGTTTACTATTCTTAAAAAAGAGTTAACGCCGGAAACTTATTCGCAGATTTTACCACTTTACGAATGGATGCAGGTGAACATTCCACTGTTTGAGAAACTTTCACGGGAAAATACCAAAACTTGAATTCAAATCAATAAAAAATGGCTACCGACGTGAAAAATAAAATGCTTGCCAACTGGGAACCGGAGTTAATCCACTCGGCTGTTGAAACCGATTTGTTGTACATTGCCCTTTTTTCGATGGAGGGCGAGCTGCTTTTTGCCAACCAGCCAATGAGTAACATGTTATCCCGTCCCCGGGAGCAGCGTTTTATCAACCCAACCATTGAAAAGTTACGTTCTTTGCCTGAAAAAGAAAATTCATTGATTTTTGAAGGGCACCTCACCATCGGCGATTACTCCAATTTAAATACTTCCCTTCAGGCGCATGTTTACAGGAAGGATAATCAGTTGCTTATTATGGCCCGCGAAGATTCCGGAGGACTGCAGGAGCAAAATACCAAACTCCAGCAACTCAACCGGGAAATTAACAACCTTCAGCGGCAGCTAATCAGGGAAAAACGAAACCTGGAGGACACCCTCAATCAGCTCGATGAAGCCAATCGCGATCTCAAAAAAATTAACCGGCAAAAAGACAAGTTTTTTTCCATCATTGCTCACGACTTGCGCAGTCCGTTCAGCAGTATCCTGGGATTCACCGAAATCTTAAGGGAAAATATTTATGATTTAAGCCGGGAGCAGATTGCAACCTACACCGACCATATTTACGAGTCATCCTTCAATACATTCAACTTGCTGGTTAACTTGCTCGAATGGGCATCGCTTCAACGCGATGCCACCCGTTTTAACCCCGAAAAAATTTCCTTTAACCAGCTTTTTGAAGAAGTATTGTCGCTGATGAAAGAGCAGGCGGCCCAAAAAAATATTACGATTCGAACAAAATTACCGGGCAATATCGAATGGGTCGCCGATAAGAACATGGTTACCAGTATCCTGAGAAATATTATTTCCAATGCATTGAAATTTACCCCACGCGAAGGGGAAGTTGAAATTGCTGTTACCAGAAAGAAAAATCAACTTGAAATTTCGGTTTCCGATACTGGTACCGGAATGACAAAAGAGGTTTCTAACCGCCTTTTTTCAGGCGATTTTAACGAATCGGGAATTGGAACCGAAAACGAAAAGGGGAGCGGCCTCGGACTGTCGTTATGTAAAGAATTTGTTGAAATGCACGGCGGTGAAATTGGAGTTGAAAGTGAATTAAATAAAGGCACAACCATCCGTTTCACGCTTCCGTCAAACCCAGCTAACCAACAATAAACTTGTCCTTTCAAAAAAACCTTTTTAACTTTGTCCCGATATTTACGCAATGGGGGTGCCTTAATTATTAAGGGCTGAGATTATACCCAAAGAACCTGATCCGGATAATGCCGGCGAAGGGAGGGCAAAAAGGGATTCGTCCCACTCCATTGGTTAGTTTAATAACCAAAATCTCTAAAAATGAAACGTTTAAGTATTTTGCTGCTTTGGCAGTTAATGGTTGTTGCCGCGCTGGGGCAACATAACCTGAAAGGAATTGTTACCGGCGACGGAAATCCGCTGCCCGGCGCCAGCATTGTGCTGGAAAACACTTTTTACGGAGTTTCTGCCCACAGCGACGGCAGTTTTGAATTCAGAAACCTGAAAGAAGGGGAGTACGTTCTAAAAGCTTCATTTGTAGGTTACGAGACCAAAGAAGTACAGGTGGAAATTCCTGCTGAAAGGGAAATAACCATCGATTTGGAGCCTGACATTGTTATGACCGGGGAAGTGTTGGTTTCGGCCACCCGGGCCAAAGATAAAACGCCGGTGGCTTATACCAACCTCACCGGTGAAGAAATTGCAGAAAGGAACCTGGGCCAGGATATTCCCTACCTGCTGCAATTATCCCCCTCGTTTGTCGCCACATCCGATGCCGGGGCAGGGGTGGGTTATACCAATTTTCGTATCCGCGGAACCGATCTGAACCGTATTAATGTAACGGTAAACGGAATTCCCCTGAACGACGCCGAGTCGCACGGAACCTGGTTTGTCGATCAGCCCGATTTGGCCTCGTCGCTGGAAAATGTGCAAATACAGCGCGGGGTAGGTACATCCACCAACGGGGCCGCCGCATTTGGCGCCACCATCAACCTGCAAACCAACACGCTCCGGAAAGATGCGTATGCCGAATACAAAACGGCAGCCGGTTCATTCAGCACTTTTAAAAACACAGTTTCTGCCGGCACAGGTTTGCTCAACGGAAAGTTTACCCTCGACACCCGTCTTTCAAAAGTTACGTCCGACGGATTTATCGACCGGGCTTTTTCCGACCTGAAATCGTTTTATGTTTCCGGCGGTTATTATGCTGAAAATACCGTGCTGAAAGCAAATGTCTTTTCGGGTTTGGAAAGAACGTATCAATCGTGGAACGGTGTTCCTTCCGTAAGGTTGAACAACGATTTGGAAGGGATGCAGCGCTATGAAGAACACTGGTTATATACCCCCCGGGAAACGCAGGAAATGATTGATTCTGACAGCCGTACTTATAATCTCTACACCTACGAAAACCAGGTGGACAATTACCAGCAGGATCATTACCAGTTGCATTTTTCCCATAAATTCACCCCAAACCTGAACCTGAATACCTCCGGGTTTTACATACGGGGAAAGGGATACTACGAAAGTTTCAAGGAGGATGAAGATTTGGAGGACTACCAGATTGAAACAATCACTATCGGTGAGGAAACCGTGGAATCAACCGATTTGGTCAACCGCAAGTGGCTCGACAACCATTTTTACGGACTTACTTTTTCGCTGAATCACGCAAAAGGGAAAAGCGATTTTACCCTGGGGGGCGGCTGGAATACTTATGACGGCGGTCATTACGGAAATGTGATTTGGGCCCGGTTTTTGGGCGATGCCGAATACAACCACGAATGGTATTCCAATAAAGGGTTGAAAAAAGATTTTAACCTGTTTGGCAAATACAACTACCAGGTTGCAGAAAAGCTCAGTCTGTTTGCCGACCTGCAATACCGCAGAATTGACTACAGCATTGATGGCATCGACGACGATTTACGGGATATTACACAGGAACACGAATTCAACTTTTTCAACCCGAAAGTGGGAGTTTTTTACGAACCTTCCGACAACCAGGACCTTTACCTTTCGTTTGCCACCGCCAACCGCGAGCCCAACCGTTCAGCATATATCGATGCCGATCCACAAGGGAAACAGCCGGTTTATGAAACTTTGTACGACTGGGAATTGGGTTATGAATTCAAATCATCGTCTTTTTCGGGGAGCGCCAATTTTTATTATATGAACTACAAAAATCAACTGGTGCTCAGCGGCGAAATAAACGATGTGGGATCACCCATTATGGTAAACGTGGATAAAAGCTACCGGGCCGGTATGGAATTACAGGCAGGGATAAAAATCACGCGAAACCTGCAGTGGCAAGGGAATGTAACATTCAGCCGGAATAAAATAGAAGATTTTACGCAGTATGTGGACAACTGGGATACCGGAGAGCAGGAAGTTTTCGATTTGGGAACCACCGATATTGCCTTTTCACCCAACGTGACAGCCAACAGCCAACTGCAGTTTGAGCCGGTTAGAAACCTGAATTTTGCAATGGTTTCTTCCTATGTTGGCAGTCAGTTTATCGACAATACTTCCAGCGACGATCGCAGTTTGGATGCGTGGTTCGTCAACAACCTGAAAGTTGATTACTCATTTAAAACCAGCTTGTTTGACGAAATGGCACTTCACCTGATGGTAAATAACCTTTTTAATGAAGCTTATGAAAGTAACGCCTGGGTATATTCTTACTTTTTGGGCGGCGAGCGATTTAAAATGGACGGATACTATCCGCAGGCCGGCAGGCATTTTATGGTGGGAGTTGATTTGAAGTTTTAAAGGGAAAGTTCCCGGAGAACTTTTTATTTCAGCAAAACTTTGCCTTCAATTTCTACCAGGAGATCCTCCCGGCAAATATCGGCAATGAGGTAAACCACCGGCAGGCTTCCGTAGTAATTTTTAAATGTTTTTTTGATAGCAGCGAAGTCTGTCCGGTTTTTTACATACACCCGCGCATGCCCGTATTTTGGCCGGAGGGAATTTCCCGATATTTTGGGAAGTACCGCTTCCGAATACAGCTTTTGCATATTCTGGATGGTGACTTCGGTTTGTTCTACCGGGTTTCCAATACCCACTGTCTGCTCCCCCCTGATGGAGGCGGTCCCGGAAATAAAAACCTGTTTTTTGCCAAACAACTCCAGGTAGCGGGCGCGTTCGAATTTGGGAGTGGATTTGATGGACGATTTACCGCCCACCAGTACTTTTTCGCTGTATCCGTGGGCTGCAATCTGTTCCGGGTTGTTGAGCGGCAAACTAACCGCTTCGTTGGAGTTTACCGCAACAAATTCAACAATTATTCCGCCGCGGTTCATGCCAATGCCTGTGGCTGCCGGGAAGCCGGTATCCGTAAAATGTGTTGCATAAAATGCAGCACGCACGTTGTTAAATTCCTGGTAACGTTGCTCCTCGTCCTCCTTTCCAATGATGTTTTCAATGTAATTCCACTGCCTGATAATTGAACGCACCGGGAGTCCTGCATTTTGCAACAAACGGTCGAAAGCTGCAAAAGTAGTCTCTGCATTTGTACGGCAACCTGCAAATGAACGCGACTGCACCTGGCCGATTAAAACCTCGGTTTCATTTCGCTTAAAAAGCATGGCAGAACCATAATTGTCCGTAATCAGTTCTTTCTCCCAAAGCGTTGCATCGTAATAAAATGCCTCCACCAGTATCCGGCATGTCAGGGGAGGCTGGGCGATGAGCCCGCAGATAACCGGCGTTTGAAACTTTTCGGAAACCAGTTGCTTTACCTTTGCCTGCAATTGCTCATAAATTTCATCGGAAGGGGTATCGGCAAAAAAATTCAGTTTGAAAATCTTTTTCCCGGAATTAATTTTTTTCAGTTGCCCCAGGCAGTCGATCAACTGATTGTCGAGCGATGTGCAGGCGTTGGCAGGTTTTATATAAATGCGGTCACCGTTTAAAAAATACATGTTTCTCCTCTTTTAAATAAAGGGTTTACAAATATGCCGGAATTTTTTGGAGAAATAGGTCAATAATTTCCTTCGGATTTTGTACCGTTCAGAACGGAGTCGGTTGAGCCAATTCCCAGGCGGTGAGCGCCCTGTTCCAGAAATGCAACGGCATCGTCCCATGTGCGGATACCCCCCGAGGCTTTTACTTTCATTTTGTCGCCAACCGTTTTCAACATCACGTCCACCACTTCGGGAGTCGCTTTTCCGGGGCCAAACCCGGTGGATGTTTTTACGAAATCGGCTCCTGCCATGTATGCCAGTTCGCAGGCTTTGGCCACTTGCTCCAGCGTGAGAAAACCGCTTTCCTGGATTACTTTCACCAACACACCGTTTTTGTGGGCTATCTGCACAACAGACTCGATGTCTTCCACCACATAATGGTAATCTTCTCCCAAAAACCGCCCGATATTCATCACCATGTCAATTTCGTCCACCCCGTCTTTAATGGCCTGTTCAGCCTGAAAAACTTTTACAGGGGTTGCATCTGCGCCATGAGGAAAACTCAACACACACGAAATTTTCACCTCGCTTCCTTCTGTAAGTGCCTTGGCTGCTTTTATGTCGCAGGGTTTCACACACATACTGAAAACGTTGTGCTTTATGCACATTTGGGCATGTATATGCAGGTCCGCTTCTGTGAATTCCGGTTTTAAGACCGCATGATCGATGGTTTTTGCTAATTGTTCTTTGGTTATGTCCATTGAATTAAATTATAAATCGAAACTTTTTTTTATCAAAGGTAAAAATTTGCAAACTCTATTCTTCCATCTCCTTCAGTATTTGTTCTACCTGTTCGTTGGTTTTCAGTAGTTTGTCTTTACATATTTTCAATAACGTGGAGACCCGTTTCACCTTTTCGGCCAGCTCGTCCACATCGAGTTCCTCGTTTTCAATTTTCTCGAGAATTTCTTCAATCTCGGAAATGGCTTCATTATACGTTACTTTTTTTGGTGCCATGTTATTCTTTTTTTGTGATTTTACTTTTTATTCTACCGTCGGCAAATCGGGTTTCAATTTCATCGTTTAACTGCACCGGACGAACCGATTTAATAATTTTTCCCTCTTTCAATGTGAGGGTATATCCGCGGTTTAGCACATTTTCAGGGTTTAACAACCTCACGGTATTTTCATTCAAATGAATCTGTTCCGATTTTTTGGAAAGGAAATGGCTGGCGCTGATTTTTAATTTTCCCCTCAACCGGCTGTTTTCCGTCATTTCTTTATAAAGGATTTCGTTTGCCACTCTTTTAAGAATTCGTTGTTTGCGTTCCATTTCATTTTTTTTCTCCCCCTTCCACAACGAAATGGCTGCCCTTAAATCGTGTTGCATGTTATTCAGTTCGTATTTTCTGTTGAACGAAAACCGGCTGATTTTTTGCTGCAGGCTGCTCCCGGTTTTTACAAGTTGTTTGTTCTTTTCTGTTATGAAATTGCCCACAAACCGTTGCAGGTGTTTCGCGTTATCCTCCAGCTGCCCGTTCCTGAAATCCACTGTTTCGCGTGCAAGTCGCACTATCTCTTCCTCCAACCCGGTGAGCTTTTCATAGAATCCCTCCGCGCCACTTATGAAAAAGCCGGCGACGGCAGTGGGGGTTTTCATGCGGGTGTGGGCCACCAGGTCAATAATGGTGTCGTCTTTTTCGTGCCCGATTCCGGTAACAACGGGGAGTGGAAACTGGGAAACGTTAAATGCCAGTTCGTAATTGTCGAAACTACTCAAATCGGCAGTGGCGCCCCCCCCGCGAATAATGGCTACGGCATCGAAAAAATCTTCGTACTGAAAAATCTGTTCCAGCGCCGCAACGATGGAAGGAACTGCTTCGGCGCCCTGCATATAGGCCTCGAAAAGACGGGTATAAAATTTAATTCCCAGCGGGTTGTTTTCCAGTTGGTCCATAAAATCCTGGTACCCGGCAGCTGTTCGCGATGAAATAACGGCAATTTTTTGGGGAACCAGCGGCAGGGCCAATTCTTTGTTCATATCGAACACTCCTTCGTTTTGTAACCGTTCGATTATTTCTTTTCGCTGCAATGCCATGTCGCCCACCGTATAGGCGGGATCAATATCCTTTATATTCAGGCTCAGACCGTAGTTTGTATGAAACTCCACCGAAGCTTGTACGAGTACTTTTATTCCTTGTGTAAAAGGCTGGTTGGTAGTGGTTTCGAAATAAGGTTTCAGCATGCGGTAGGTGTACGACCAGATGGTGGCGCGGGCCCTGGCAATAATTTCATTTTCTTCTTTTTCCACCAGTTCAAGGTAGCAGTGGCCATTTCGGTTTTCCTTCAGTTCGCTTATTTCAGCCACTACCCAAACTGTTCCCGGGAAAGAAGAGTCCAGGGCATCTTTTATCTGCTGGTTCAATTCAAAAAGTGTCAGTTTCGGCTCCATTCTGCCCGTCTATTTTTTGATTTTTATGGTTTCCGCCACATCTCCTGAAATTATTTGTAAAAGCAGGATTCCCTGCTTAAACGACTGCAACCCACGTATCATAATTTTCGGAGCATCGGGTTTTACTTCTTTTCGGAGCAAACGCCCATCCATGGAATAAAATGATATTTCAACCTTATCGGCAACAATGTTGGTATGTTTTTGCAGGATAATGTAATCATCGGCAGGATTCGGGTAGGCTAACCAGTTTTTTTTGTTGTCCCATTGTTCCAGCATGGAGGATTTCAAAATTTGACTGGCAATTTTCATGTCTGGAATTCCAAAGCCAAGCAGCGAGTCGGGGTTATTATACAAGTGGGCGCTTTTTTCAATGGCTTTTTTAACCTGTGAGGCAGTGGAAAAAGGATTCTCCTGCCATAAACAAGCGGCCATGCCCGCTAATACAGGCGAAGAGTAGGAGGTTCCGTTTCCGGTGCCAATCAATCCACCCCTGCGTTGCACTACGGTATTCCAGCCAACTGCCACCACATTCGGTTTCACATCACCGTCGGAGGCCGGTCCGTAAGAAGTGAAATGGGCAGGGGAGCCTAAACTGTTAACCGCTCCAACCCCAACCACACTGTCGCCATCGGATGGGGCAATGATATATTTCCATTCATTTTCGTCATTTCCTTCATTTCCGGCGCTTGAAAACACCAGCATCCCGCGCGAAGCGGCAATATTGGCAGCCCGGGTAACCCGGGTAGTGTTGCCATCCATGTCGGCATACGTATGGTTCATTTGCGGATCGTCGAAGGTATAATAGCCCAACGACGAGTTGATAATGTCCACTCCCACACTGTCGGCAAATTCAGCTCCGGCCACCCAGTTATCTTCTTCAATCAGGTATTCGGAATAAATATCTTCGGTGCGGAGTAACCAGTAGGAAGCTCCCGGTGCTGTTCCAATCAACTGCCCCGGAACATTTCCTCCCATAATGGAAAGAACGCTCATGCCGTGGTAATGGCCTTCATAAATATTGTCATCACTGTTCACAAAATCCTTCTCGCCCAGTATTTGACCTCCCGCCCAGAGGCTGTCGAAAGCCTGGAACTGATCCGCCCGGTAAAATCCGGCATCCAAAACGGCAATATGTACTCCCTGTCCCCTGAAATCGGAGTTGTGCAAAAATTGCCCGTTCAGTTGCCCCACCTGGTGGACCGACGCTCCATAAACGGTTGTGTCGATGGTGAGTGACTGATCGGGGGCCTCGGGTTCAGCAAATTTATTGACAAGGCTTTTCAGTTCTGCCGATTTTTTGGTTAACTGTACCTCTTTTACAAATGGAAGTGCAAGTGCCTGTTCTTCAAAGTTGTTATTGCTTGTTTTTACGGTAATCCCGTTCAGCCATTTTGATGATTGTACATGGGTGGCCTCCAGTTGTACAACCTTTTTTATATAGGAGGGATTTACGGGTAAATCGAGTGAATCAATGGGTATGTTTTGTTTTTCCCTGCGATGCAGCGCGCGTTCAGAAAGAAATTCCCGGGGTTTTGACAACAACCAGGGTGAGTCATTTTTATCGGTGAACCCGACCCAATAGAAAGTCTGCCCCCACGAGGTAACGGAGGGAAGCATCAAGAAGGTCAATATAATCAGGAAAAGCGTTTTCTTCATACAAATACCGGTTTTCTGGCCATCTGCCCGCGTATATGTTGCAGGTTTAAAAATCCGGTACAAATTAACGATTTATTCTGAATTTAACGGCGATTTTGCATTTGCATCATATATTCCGATGGATTTTCCATAAAATCTTCCGGATCGGGAATCGAGTTCCTGTTTTTTTCCATTCCCTCAATTTCCTGGTTATCGATGCTGTCGCGCACTTCAGGATTCAGCAATTTTCCATTGTTGTATTCCAGGGAATATAAATAATCTCCCGATTCGTTGTAAAATTTCCATTCGCCGTGCCGCTGGTTATCCTTATAATTTGCTTCCATTTCTATGCGCCCGTTCTGAAAATAGGAAAGGCACAGCCCGTTGCGCTTGCCGTTACTGAATTTACACTGCATGTAAGGTTTGTTGTTTTTAAAGAAAACCCGGTAGCTTCCTTCTTGTTTTCCATTTTGCCAATCGGTTTCCTCAAGCACTTCGCCCGAAGGATAGAATTTCCGTGAAATCCCGTGTTTCTGGTCATTCTTGAATTCTTCCTCCGCTACTTTTTTATTGCCGGAAAAATAAACCCATTTGCCTTCTTTTTTTTCATCGATAAATACCCCTTCTGCCACTTTTTCACCTTTTTTGCTGAACAGTTGGGTATATGCCGAGTCGGAATTTTCAGCATATTGAATTTTTGCTTTCACCTGGCCGTTTTCATGGTATCGGAACCATTCGCCCACCGGTTTTCCGTCACTGAATGTGCCTTTATACAAAGGGTTGCCGTTGGGGTAATTTTTTTGCCAGGTTCCCTGCCGCAATCCATCGGAATCGGTTTGGTTT
>CAYRBS010000038.1:0-14689 GCA_964422335.1 uncultured Mariniphaga sp.
CCAAGTCCAAATCAGTGTTTAACCAAATTGGAGGATTATAAGCTGTGCATATAAAAATTGAAAATCTGAACAAGATTTACCCCAATGGGAACTATGCAATAAAGAACCTGAACCTGGAAATACCCAACGGTATGTTTGGGTTACTTGGCCCTAATGGCGCTGGCAAATCAACACTGATGCGAATTCTTGTTACGTTAATGAAACCCACAAACGGGAAGGTAACCGTCAATGAGTTGGATTTGGCTAAAAATCGCAGGGAAATACGGTCTATGCTGGGTTATCTTCCGCAGGATTTCAGTTTTTTCTCGCAACTAAAAACGTATGAATTCCTTGATTATACTGCACGGCTGGCTGGTATGAAAAACAGTGCAGCACGGCGGTCGGCGGTCGATCAGATGCTGGAGGAAGTTGGCCTGTACGAAGCCCGCGACCGCAATGCCAATAAACTCTCGGGCGGGATGAAACGCAGACTTGGCATTGCACAGGCGCTTATCAACGACCCGAAAATAATTATCGTGGATGAGCCAACAACCGGCCTCGACCCGGAAGAACGCATCCGTTTCCGTAACCTGCTTTCCAATATCAGCACACGCGATGTAATCATCATCCTTTCAACCCACATTGTTGGCGACATCTCAAGCACCTGCCACAACATGGCCCTGCTGAGCCAGGGCTCACTGGCTTTCACCGGATCGCCCGAGCAACTGATAAAAGAGGCAAAAGGGCATGTTTGGCTGGTAAATGCCACCGAAGCAGAATACCTGGAAATCAACGAAAAATTTCCCGTTATTTCCACCCTTCCAACCGCATCGGGCTGGGAAATACAGGTAGTTGCCCCCGAAATAAACGGTTACTACGGCAAACAAATCGACCCAAACCTCGAACATGCCTATGTTTATTTCATGGAGAACAAACTCAACCAATGGTCCAATTCATAATAATTAAAGCTGCTTAAAATGGTTTCATTTCACAATATATTTTCAATTGCCAAATATGAGCGCAAAACCTTGCTGCGAAGCTGGTTTTTCCGCATTTTTGGCGTGCTGTCGCTTTTGGTCCTTTTTGGTCTCAACTTCGGGATGATAATTCAGGGCGGCGGAGACACAGGTTGGGCCATTCGCAGTATTCCTTCCGCCATTCCCTACTCCAACCTGCTCATTTTAAACGTAGCACAGGCCATTATCGCCGTTTTTCTGGCCTCCGACTTCCTTAAACGCGACAAAAAACTCGATACCACCGAGGTAATTTACATGCGGTCGATGACCAATGGCGAGTATGTAATCGGTAAAACCTGGGGAAACCTCCAGGTATTTCTCGTGCTAAATATTGTAGTCGTTATAATGGCGCTCATTTTCAACGCACTTTCACAGGAAACCCCCATTAGCTGGGTTTCTTATGGAATATATCTTTTACTCATCAGTGTTCCCACGCTGGTATTTATTATGGGGCTTTCCTTTTTATTAATGAGTGTTATCCGGAACCAGGCCATCACATTTGTACTGATATTAGGATATATTGGCATTACCCTTTTCCTGCTCGAAGCCAAGTTTTATTATATTTTCGATTACATGGCATTCAATATCCCCATGCTCATTTCAGACATTGCGGGTATGGGAAATCTCGAGAAAGTACTCATCCACAGAGGAATTTATTTTTCGCTGGGAATAAGTTTTATCTTTCTTACCATATTTTTACTGAAAAGGCTTCCGCAATCAGGCATAATGACTGTTTTTTCTCTTATTTTCAGCATCGTTTTTCTCGTTACCGGCGTATATTTTGCTTACTCCCACATTAACCGGTTTAAAGCAAATGAACAACTGCGCAACGAAATTGTGGAGCTGAATAACAGCTGGGCAGCAGAAAAAATACCCACCACCACCGACCAGTCTATCTCTTTGGAGCACAAAAAAAATATCATTGAAGTTACTTCTGAACTTGTGCTGGAAAACAAAACCGATGCCCCTTTGGATAAATTTATTCTCAACCTGAACGAAGGACTGGACGTAAAAAACATCAGCGTAAACGGAACGGAAACACCCTTCCTGCGCGATCACCATCTGATTATTATAGAAGACGGAGTAAATCTCGATCCCGGCCAAACGGCAACGGTTGAACTAAATTATGCAGGAACAATCAATGAATCCTATTGCTACCTCGATGTAGATGAAGAAGACCGGCAGGAAAAATACGGGAAATTTGTGTTGAATGTTGAAAAAAGGTATGCATTTTTAACCCCTGATTATGTATTGCTGACCCCGGAAGCTAACTGGTACCCAAGAACCGGCGTTACTTACAGTACAGAAAATGTTAGCTGGAACCATCCTGAATTCATCCGGTTCGGCCTCGAAGTAAAAACCAACCCCGGACTGAAAGCGATTTCGCAAGGTGAAATCAGCGAAATTTCAGAGGGGCAGTTTACTTTTAAAAATGACGTTCCGCTCACTCAATTAACACTGGCTATTGGTAACTACGAGCAAAAAACCATCGAAACAGACAGTGTTGATTTTGGCATCTGGCACATCGAAGGGCACGATTTTTTCACTGACGAATTCACCGAAACCAGCGACACAATTGCCAACCTCATTGGTGAAGGACTGAATAATTTTGAAAGATCGTACAACCTGGAATATGCCTTTAAACGGTTGTTTCTGTTGGAGGTACCTGCCCAGTTTAAAACTTATAACCGTGCCTGGTCGTCGCACCAGGAGTTTATTCAGCCTGAACAGATACTTATTCCCGAAAAAGGATACATGCTGCGTGAAGCCGACCTGGAAGGAATGAAAAAAAGGTTTGACCGGTGGGGACGGAACAGAAACATGACCGAAAAAGACAAAGAAATCCGCACATTGTTTGAATTCTTTGAAATCTTCACAGACCAGCAATCAAGAAATTTTCAACGAAACCGGGGCAACTTCAGCATAGAAGAAGTACCCAATCCCTATTACGCTTTTCCCTTGCTGTATAACTTTCAAAACAATATCCAGTCAGACCAATGGCCGATTACCAATCGCATTTTCGAAGCCTACCTGCAGAGCCAGTCCATTGACATGCGTTCGATTTTCATGCAAAACAGGCAGGGGCTAAGCAAAGATGAAAGGGCGAACATAGCGCTTCAGGACAGCACGTTCGAAGAAATCCTTGCCGATCCGAAACAAAAAAGCATTGTCGATAATGTTATCAAACTTAAAGGGGAAGTGTTGTTTTCCATGATTCAATATAAAGCAGGGCAGGAAGTATTTGAAGATTTCCTGCAGGATATTTTAATGGACTACCGGTTTAAAAACATCACATTCGAAGAATTTGCCCAGGTTATCCTCGATGAATTCGATGTTGATCTCATGCCCATGATGGACGACTGGTTTAAAAGAAAATCGCTGCCTGGCTACCTCTTTTCTTCTATTGATGCCGTAAAAGTTAAAACCGGCGAACGGATGAAAACAAAAATCTCACTGAAGGTCACCAATTTCTCGGAAAACGAAGGGATTGTGAAACTAACCTTCAGGCTGGGCGGTGGCGGTAGGGGACGCGGGCCCGGAAACGACGACATGATCGACAAGCTGGTGTATCTTGAGCCCAACCAGACAAAAGACCTGGACTACCTGCTCGATGCCGATCCACGGATGGTAATGATCAATACCCTCACCTCTCAAAACATCCCGCAGGTAATCACCGAAGGATTCAGGGATATAGAAGAAGACCCCAAGGCAGTGGCGGTGGAAAGAGAAACCGTCTCAATGGTGCCGGTTCAAACCGAATCTCCGGATGAAATTATTGTTGACAATGAAGACCCCCAGTTTGAATTTAACACCACCGACGAAGTCAGCCTGCTCGAAAAATGGATAATCAAAGAAGGTACCGATGTACAGAAATATTCGGGAATGAACTACTGGCGCCCTCCAATCAACTGGACAGCAGTTACCAACTCCGATTTTTTCGGGAATTATATCCGTTCGGCCCACTATATAAAATCAGGCGATGGCTCGTTAAAAGCCAAATGGCATGTTCCGGTTTCCGAACCCGGATATTACGATGTGCATTACCATTATTACCAACCCCGCAGGTTTGGCCGTAGGGGAAACGAAAACGGCGAATACCTGTTTACCATTCACAGCGACGACGGAGCCGAAGAGCAGGCGCTTTCATCGCAAGGGGCCGAAGAAGGGTGGACCCACCTGGGTTCTTACTATTTTTCACCCGATACAGCGCTAATTGAACTCTCCAACCGCTCCGACCTGCGTATGATATTTGCTGATGCCGTGCGGCTTACAAAACTGTAAAAAACAAATAAAAACTTGATTATATGAAACTTATAAGCAAAAAAAACCGGATAAGGAATATCGTTTTCCCTTTCTTACTCATGGTAATGCTCCTGCCGGCTGCCAGGGCGCAAGATGTGCTCACACTCGACAAAGCATTGGAGATAGCGGAAGAAAGCAGCCCCGATTTACAGCAATCGCGTTTAAACCTCGAACGATTTCAGAAAAACCTGGAAGCACAAAGGGCCGCGTTAAAATCGCGTTTCTCGCTGGATGTTTCGCCGGTGCAATTCAGCCGCAACAGGCGTTTCGATAACCGGGTGTCGGAATGGTACACCAACGAAAATTTCCAGACCAATGCCCTGTTCAGAGTGGAACAACCCATTTTACCCACCGACGGTACCCTCTCGCTAACCAATGAATTTGGATGGCAAAGCAGTTTCTCTGACGCCTCCGATGTGGAAAGCGAGGTTTTTTTCAATAATCTGTACCTCAATCTCAACCAGCCGATTTTTACCTACAACCGGCAAAAAATGGAACTCGAAGAACTGGAGTTGAACTTTGAAAATGCCAACCTCAGCTATGCCATGCAACGCCTGAACATGGAAAGAAATGTTACCCAATTTTTTTACAATGTTTACATGGCTCAAATGAACCTGAACATTGCCAAAGAAGAGCTGGAAAACACAGAAAACAGTTACGAAATCATAAAAAATAAAGTAGATGCCGGACTGGCTGCCCTGGAAGAGCTTTACCAGGCCGAGCTGAACCTTGCTACTTCCAGGTCAACACTGCAAAACCAGGAAGTTACGTTCGAAAATGCAAAAGACCAGTTGAAACTCTACCTTGGGATGGACCTTGACGTTGATTTCAATATCCTGGCCGATGTGGGGGTAAACCCGGTTCCGGTTGATTTGGAAAAAGCAGTTGATACCGGCCTGGAATCGCGGATGGAACTGCGCCAGCGGGAAATCGACATCCAGGCAAGCCAGTTTGAACTTATCCGTACCAAATCGATGAACGAATTCAGGGGCGATGTGAACCTGCGTCTCGGTATCTCGGGCGATAACAGAAACCTCGATCAGATGTTCGACGCCCCCACCAACAGCCCTTCGGTTGCTGTTAGTTTCAACATCCCCCTGTTCGACTGGGGCGAAAAAAAGGCGCGTATTGCAGCACAGGAAGCAGCTATTCAATCGCAGGAACTCAACTATTCCGAAGAGAAAAAAGAGATTATTATTGGCATCAGAGAAGCATACCGCAACTTGCAAAACCAGTTAAACCAGATTGAAATTGCTGAACAAAGCCAGAAAAATGCAGAATTAACTTACGATATTAACCTGGAAAGGTACGAAAACGGCGACCTCACCGGTATGGACCTCAACCTTTACCAATCCCAGCTTTCTGAAAGAAAAATTTCTTATTCACAAGCACTTATCAACTATAAAATCGAATTACTGAACCTCAAAATTCAAAGTTTATACGATTTTGAAAAAGGGGAATCCATTATACCCTCCGAACTTTATGATGATGTAAATAAATAATTCAGGAAAAAACATGATGAAAATGAAAAATATAAAAATCCTTGCGTTAAGTATGGTTGCTGCAATATTTGCATCGTGCGGCGACCAGGGCCAGTCAGAAAGTTCAGAATTGGCAGTACCGGTATCGGTTGAAGACATAAAATATCAAAGCATCCAGCAGTTTGCAAGTACCAACGGTACAACCAATGCTACATCTGAAGCCGAGTTAAACGCTGAAATGACCGGTGAATATTATGTCCAGACCAATCCGGCAACCGGCAGGCCCTTTAAAGTGGGCGACAGGATTGAAAAAGGGCAGGTGATTATCCGTTTGGAAGATGAAGAGTACGAAAACAGTATAGCCATTGATGCCGTGGAGCTTGACCTGGAAATTGCCGAACAGGAGCATGAAAAACAACAATCGCTGTACGAAAAAGGCGGGGTAACTCTTCGCGAGCTACGCAACTCGGAAGTATCGAAAACCAATGCCCAATACAGTTACCAGAATGCCCAAATCCAACTCGCAAAAATGAATGTCAAAGCTCCCTTTTCAGGGGTAATTGTCGAATTGCCTTATTATACAAGGGGTACGCGTGTACAATCGGGTGCACACATGGCAACGCTGATGCGCTACGACGAAATGTACATGAACATCAACCTGCCTGAAAAAAACATCCCCGAACTGGAGGTCGGACAAGATGTGCTAATCACAAGCTACACCCTGCCCGATGACACACTATCAGGCACTGTATCAGAACTTTCTCCATCCATTAGCACCGAAACACGTACCTTTTCAGGCAAAATTGAAATTGACAACCGGGAGATGAAACTCAGGCCGGGAATGTTTGTAAAGGCCGATATCATCACCGCGGAAAAAGACAGTACCATTGTTATTCCGAAAGACGTTATTATGACCGGGAATCGCGGTAAGTACGTGTTTGTAGTGGGCCGCAACAGCGCTGCCGACGACCGCTGGATTACAACCGGCCTGGAAAACCAAAACTCGGTAGAAGTAGTGGAAGGGCTTTCTGTTAACGATCGCCTCATCATCAGGGGCTTCGAAACATTGCGCGACAACTCCAAAGTAAAAATTATCCGTTAGGAAAATCCCGGAAAATCATTAGAAAGGATTTAAAATGAAGAAATTAACACAATTTTCTGTCGATTACCCGGTAACCATCCTCATGATTATCCTGGGAGTTATCCTCCTGGGGTACATCTCGTTCGATAAACTGGGAGTTGACCTGTTTCCCGATCTCAATTCGCCGCGCATTTTTGTGGAAATAGAATCGGGCGAACGTCCGCCCGAGGAAATGGAAAAACAATTTGTTGAAAACATCGAAGCGCTGGCAATCCGCCAGTCGGATGTTATCCAGGTTTCATCCATTTCAAAAGTGGGCACTGCCCAGGTAACCGTTGAATATAGCTGGAACAAGGACATGGACGAGGCATTCCTCGATTTGCAAAAAGCGCTCAACTCGCTCACACAAAATGCAGATATCGACGATTTACGGATTACCCAACACGACCCCAATACTGCACCGGTAATGTTAATTGCCGTGAAACACAACGAAATAACCGACATGAACGAAATCGGCAAAATTGCGGAAAATTATATCCGTAACGAACTGGTGCGTTTGGAAGGTATTGCCGAGGTAGAACTTTCGGGGCAGGAAGAGAGCGAAATCGTTATCAATACAGACCAGTACCGTCTGGAGGCGCAGGGACTTTCCCTCGACGATGTAAGTTCGCGCATCGAAAATTTCAACCGAAACGTGTCCGGTGGCCGAATCAGTGAAATGGGGCTGCAGTACATTGTAAAAGGGGTTCGCCTCCTGAACGAGGTAGAAGATTTTGAAAACCTGATTGTTGGTTACAAACCGGTCAGGGAAGAAACCGAAGAGGGACAGACGACAATAGAAAGGGCGCCGGTATTTTTAAAAGATGTGGCAACCGTTACGCTGGGAAATAAAAAACCGGCCAATATTGTACATTTTAACGGAGAACGGTGTGTGGGCCTGGCCATTTACAAAGAAACCAGGTACAACACCGTAAAGGCAGTTGAACAGGTAAACGAGGCGTTTGAAAAAATTGAAAGGGCGCTGCCCGGCTATTCCCTGCTCCAGGTATCCAACCAGGGAAAATTCATTAGCAATGCCATTGGCGAGGTGCAAAACACCGCATTGCTGGGTATCCTCCTCGCGGTTTTTGTTCTTTTCCTTTTCCTGCGCCGCGTGGGAACTACCCTCATCGTGAGCATCGCCATTCCCATCTCCATAATTGCCACTTTCAACCTGATGTATTTCAACGACCTCACCATTAATATTATGACACTGGGCGGACTGGCACTTGGCGCCGGCATGCTGGTGGATAATGCCATTGTTGTACTCGAAAATATTTTCAGGAACCACGAAAACGGAATGAGCGTGAAAGAGGCGGCTGTTACGGGAACTGCCCAGGTGGGCGGGGCAATCACCGCATCCACCATCACCACCATTATCGTTTTCCTGCCCATTGTTTACCTCCACGGTGCATCGGGAGAACTGTTCAAAGATCAGGCCTGGACCGTAGCTTTTTCGCTGGTATCTTCCCTGTTTGTGGCGATTTTTGTAATCCCCACCCTGTACCACCGATTCTTTAAAAACAAAAAGGCACCGGTAAAAAAACAATCGGTTAAAATGGGTGGCTATGGCCGTTTTCTCGAAAAAGTACTGAAAGTGAAATGGCTGGTTGTTGTTTTGGCAACGGCACTCGTAGCAGGGTCGTTTATGCTGGTGCCGGGTATTGGCACCGAATTTATGCCCAAAACCGAATCGAGGGAGTTTACCGTTAACCTGAAACTCAGGGAAGGGACCGAACTGGAACGGACCGAATCGACCGTGAACAACATTGAATCAATCCTTACGGAATACCTGGGCGACAACCTCGAAACAATTTATTCACACTCAGGTCCTTCTTCAGGAATACAAGGCGATGCCACCTCGGTTTTCCAGGGTGAAAACACGGCTGAAATTAAAGTTGTTTTAAAAGAAGAGAGTACCCTTCCAACCGAAACGGTTATTGAAACCATCGATAACCTTACCAGTAATATTTCGGGGCTCGATGTTAGTTTTTCGCAGGAACAAAGCGCACTGAAATCGATACTCGGCACCGATGAAGCGCCGGTAGTTGTTGAAGTACGCGGCGAAGAACTGGATGAAATCGAATCCATTGTGGAACAGGTGAGAGAAAGGATGACCGGTATTGAAGGACTTTTCAATATAAAAACATCTACCGAAGATGGCGCCCCCGAAGTAGAGGTGAAAGTGGACCGCGTAAGGGCCGGGATGTACAACATCGATGTAAATTCGGTAATCACCCAGATGCAGGATCAGCTGGAAGGGAAAAATGCAGGTCAGCTTGAAAAAGGCGGTGAAATGCGCGACATTACCATTAAAGTGCCCGAAAAAGGACTAAACGATATTTATGACATCACCATTAACTCGGGCGACCAGGTATTCAGGTTGAGCGAAATTGCCGACATTTCATTCGGCACTTCGCCCAGGGAAATTTACCGGAATAACCAAAACCGGATAGGAAAAATCACTGCCCAAATGGACAGGGGATTTGCGCTTGAGCACATCGCCAATTCTATCCGGCAGGAAACAGCGGGCATTCAGTTGCCTGCCGATTACCGGATACTGGTTACCGGTGAAGAAGAAAAAAGGGAAGAATCGATGGGCAGCCTGGGCTTTGCATTACTGCTGTCCGTTGTCCTGGTTTATATGGTTATGGCGTCGCAATTCGAGTCGCTCATCCATCCGTTTACCATCCTGCTTACCATCCCGCTGGCCGTGGTAGGAAGCATTCTCATCTTTTTTGCTTTCGGGAAAACTTTGAATATTATGGCATTAATAGGGTTGATTATGCTGGCAGGGATTGCCGTAAACAACTCCATCATATTGGTTGACCGGATAAACCAGTTAATTCGCGAAGGAACCGACAGGAAAAACGCCATTCTACAGGCTGGTCAGCAACGCATAAGGCCCATTCTTATGACCAGCATCACTACCGTGCTTGCCTTGCTCCCCCTGACGTTCGGATTCGGGGAAAGTGCATCGTTGCGGTCACCCATGGCAATGGCAGTTATTGGCGGACTGGTTACATCTACACTTTTAACATTAGTGGTTATTCCCTGTGTGTACGATATTTTAGACAGGGTAAAAACCTTATTTGCAAAAAAATAAGATGAAGTTTATAATACACAGAAAGATACTAATCAGCATGTTGTTTATAGGGCTTACCCTGTTAGGGTACGTCTCTTACAAACAACTGCCTGTAGAACTTATGCCCAACGCGGAGCTCCCCATGCTCTATGTCCAGATCAATTCCCAGATTGAAGTGGATCCGGACTACATGGAAAACCAGGCGGTTATACCCATCGAGGGAGCCATTGGAACCATGGAAGGAGTGGAAAGCATTGAAACTTTCATGAATAACCGCACCGCATCCATCCAGGTCAACTTCAAACAGAACGTCAATTTTAAATACACTTTCCTGAAACTCCAGGAACGGATTGAGCAGGCATCGGACAACCTCGACGATAATTTTTCAGTATCGGTCAACCGGGTTGATGCCCAGCAGCTCACCAACCAGTTTATGGAGCTACAGGTGAGGGGGAGCGGCGGCACCGACAGGCTGCGAAATATTGTTGACCAGCAGGTAACTGCCCAAATGGAAAACATCGATGGCATTGCCTCGGTGAGGGTATTTGGCGGGAAAGAACGCTCCATTGAAGTTACCTACGACAAAGCGGCCTGCGAAGCGTATGACATAACCCCGGCACAAATACGAAATGCCATTACCCAAAATTCAACCAACCGCACCTTTGCCGGATACCTGCACGATTCACAAAAACAATATTTTGTGCATGTTACCGCCGAATACGAAAATGTTACCGATATTGAAAACATTATAGTAGCCGACGGGCCTGTTTACCTGAAAGATGTGGCCGATGTATTTTTCGGGGTAAAAGAAGAAGAAACCATCAGCCGGGTAAACGGGTTGGATGCCATTTCCATGATTCTGGTGAGCGATTCGCAGGCAAACCTCATCGATCTTTCAGGAAAAGTGCAGGAAGAGATTGCCGAACTAAACAGCGAGCTTGCCGCCCGCGATGTGGAACTCGTGGTGCAGTCGAACCTGGCCGAAACCATGGAAAAAAACATCGACCAAATCATTAACCTTGCGTTGGTTGGCGGGTTGCTGGCAATTTTTGTGCTTTGGATTTTCCTGAAAAACCTCCGCATTGTTTCCATTATCGCCCTGGCCATTCCGGTATCGGTTTTTACAGCCTTCAACCTCTTTTATGCCTTCAACATCTCCATCAACAGTTTAACACTGGTGGGGCTGGTGCTGGCAATTGGCATGCTGCTCGACAACAGCGTGGTGGTGCTTGAAAACATTTACCGGCTTTCAGGAAAACATTTTTCCGCTGACAAAGCAGTGGTACAGGGAACTACCGAAGTATGGCGGTCGATAATTGCCGCCACCCTGACCACCGTTACGGTTTTCCTCCCGTTTCTGTTTTCCTCGGAATACATGATTAAACTGCTGGGCAACCATGTGGGGGTTTCCATCATTTCCACCCTCACGGTTTCGTTGCTGGTGGCGCTGCTCCTGATTCCTATGGCAGCCCATTACCTGTTAAAAAGAAAATCGTCGCACAATATTTTCTACGAAAAAGTAACCACCAACAACCGTATCATCCAGGTGTATATTTTGCTGCTCAAAGCAAGTATGCGCTCCCCCGCAGGAACGGTTATCGGCGCTATCGTGTTGTTTTTTCTTACCGTTTCCATTGTATTGGCCATTAGCGTAAACAGCCTCGAAGAGGTAGAAGAAACACAATTTTCAATATATGTTACCATGCCCACAGGTTCAACCCTCGATGCTACCGATGAGGTGGTTACAGAGGTAGAAAGCCGGCTGGAAGAAATTGAAGAGCGGGAAGATGTTGTTTCCAACATTCAGGAAGAGGAAGCGATGATAACGGTGAAACTTCAGGAAGATTTCAAAAAAATTAATAACCGCAACATCGAGGAAATCAAGTCGGAGGTAGAAGGGATGGTCCGGAATGTTTCGCGGGGCGAAATCAGCTTAACCGCGCCCACATCAAGCGCCAGCTTCCGTGGTGGCGGCGGAGGAGCTGGCGGCGCCGGAATGGAGAATTTCAGCCGTTTCCTCGGGATAGGTACCAACCGCGAAAGCATTGTAATAAAAGGCGAAAACTTCGACGAAATGAAAGCAGTGGCCGAAGACCTGCAATACTACATCGAAAACCTGGAGTCTATCCGGAATGTGAACATCAGTGTTGCCGGAAACCGCCCCGAGCTGCATCTCTATTTTAACCAGCGCCTGCTGACCGAGTTTGGCCTTACCCTGAACAACGTTGCATCTGAGCTGGGATCGTTTACCCGTGAATTTAGCGCTGGTGTTAACTTTAAGCAGGGCAACGAAGAATACGAAATTACAATTAAAGAAAAGTTAGCCGACGATGAGGAGGAAGAACGTTCAGAAAAAAACATTGAAGATTTACGGCGGTTACAGGTGGGAAATAACCAGGGGGCAAACTACGATTTACAGGATATAGCCGATTTAATTTATGCTGACGGAATGTCGAGTATTACCCGGGTGAACCAGGAGAAACAAATTGAACTGTTTTACCGTTTTGAAGCCGAAGCCGAACAATCAAAAGACCTGCTGGAGGCCTACCGCCTTGAAATCGACCAGGTGGTTGGCAACTACAAAATGCCCCCGGGAATTGCCATCGAAGTTATTCATGAGGACGACCAGTATGCCGAGTTTTATTTCCTGATTGCCGCTGCCTTCATTCTTATTTTAATGATTCTGGCATCGGTTTTTGAATCGCTTACCACACCCATTGTACTTATGTTTTCCGTGCCGCTTGCTGCCATTGGCTCATTTCTGGCCCTCATTTTCACCGGCAACAGCTTGTTTAATGCCAACACCCTTACCGGTTTCCTCATTTTACTGGGAGTGGTAGTAAACAACGGTATCATTTTAATCGATTTTACCAATATTCTCCGGAAAAGGGGAAACCGGAAATCGCGTGCACTCATCACCGCAGGGCTTTCGCGTGTACGTCCCATCCTGATTACCGCCATTACCACCATCGTGGCCATGTTCCCGCTTGCCATGGGGCAGTCGGAATACGTGGGGGCCATTGGGGCGCCGTTTGCCATTACCGTAATTGGCGGACTGGCAGTGAGCACGTTGCTTACCCTCATTTTTGTTCCCACCCTCTACTTCGGAATGGAAAATGCAGTAAACTGGATGAAATCGTTGCACTGGGGGCTGAAAGTAATTCAGCTGGTACTCTTTGCTGCCGGAGCAGCTTACATATATTTCGAGGTGGACACTTTCATGTGGCAAATGCTCGGATTTATGCTCATCGTGATCCTGATTCCCGGCGTTACCGCTTTTGTACTTACCAGCCTGCGACAAGCCAGTTCAAAAGTCATCGACGAAAAAGAACCCATCCGGATTGTTATCCGCAAACTGGTAAAAATTTACGACCGCGATTCCCGGTTCGTACGCGAATGGAAAGGCGGAATAAAAATAAGGGAACGTGCCGGGTTACTTAAAGATTACAAAAGCCTGCACGATTTTTACGACCTTATCTGGCAAATTCCCCTGTTTGGGTTCCTGGTTTTCTTCACCTTTTTCTACCTGGAAAGTAACCTGTGGATGTGGGTGATGGCCCATTTTATCTATTTCTTTTTATTCCTGCTGAGGGTGCCGCTGGCCCAGGTACTTGCCAATAAATACGAAGCTACCTCGAATGCCGTTTACCTCAAAACGGATCGCATCGTGAAAAATGTCATCTTCTGGGGGGTACCGGCACTTTTTATATTATACTTTTACCTCAGGTGGGATAACCCGGGCATGGTAATTTTTGTGGGCGTGTTGTGGCTGCTTCTGCTGGTAATCTATAGTTCTGGAGAATACATTCACAACAAAAAAATTAACATTGCACGTATTGAAGGACGTTTTAGCGCCATGCGCAGAGCCTACTTTACCCTGGTGCGGCAAATCCCGATTATTGGGAAACGCAAAACGCCGTTCCGTGCCCTAAACGGTGTTTCGCTCGAAATTAAAACCGGAATGTTCGGGCTACTGGGCCCCAACGGCGCAGGAAAATCGACGATGATGCGTATCGTTTGCGGAATTCTCGAACAGAGTTACGGAAAAATCTGGATAAACGGGCTCGATACCCAAAAACACCGCGAAGAGTTGCAGGGCCTGATTGGTTACCTCCCGCAGGCATTCGGCACTTACGAAAACATGTCGGCATGGGATTTTCTCGATTACCAGGCTATCCTGAAAGGAATAAAAGATGTAAAAACCCGGACCGACAGGATGGAATATGTTTTGAAAAGTGTTCACATGTTCGACCGGAAAGACGATAAAATCGGGTCGTTCTCGGGAGGGATGAAGCAACGCATTGGTATTGCCCAAATCCTGCTGAACCTGCCGCGAATCCTGGTGGTTGACGAACCTACTGCCGGCCTCGACCCGCGCGAGCGCATCCGCTTCCGTAACCTGTTGGTGGAACTGAGCCGCGAACGGATCGTGATTTTTTCGACCCATATTATCGAAGATATTTCGAGTTCATGTAACCAGGTGGCGGTTATCAACCGGGGCGATCTGAAATATTTTGGCGTACCCAACGAAATGGTAAAAATGGGAGAAGGATTTGTTTGGCAAATGACCATCCCGGCCAAAGAGTTCGATAGTTTTTCAAACAAACAGTTAATTATTCACCACATGCGCGATGGCGAAAACATTAAAGTACGCTGCCTGGCGAAAGAAAAACCCTCGGAAGGTGCAGTGAATGTTGCGCCACAC
>CAYRBS010000039.1:0-3253 GCA_964422335.1 uncultured Mariniphaga sp.
ATTCTTTTCTTTGCGAATTTGGCGTTTCCATAATTTGGCGAATTCTGCGTGGAATAAAAGTAGTTAAAACTCGTAGTACCTCAATAAATTTTTAGCCATCGAACCCTGCAAGAACAGAAGGCTTCCTTGTGAAATCTCAGTGAAGTATTACCAGCCCGGAACAAAGTTTATCCCAAACATTCCGTTTTTCCACCCGCCGTTCTGAAACGGAATGGCATAGTAGGGCTCAATAATCATGTAACCCAAAACGTTTACCCGCAGCGAAACACCTGAGCTGAATACGGGCACCCTTTCATTTTCATTTAAGGAAGTCTGGCTCCACGTTAACCGGGGTAAATCCCCTTCGTTCCAGGCTAAACCGCCATCGAAAAACAGCACAAAATCAGTCAAAAAATATTTCGATTCTATTAATGCCAACTGCTCGGGCCCCGAAAAGGGAAGCCGGACTTCTGCATTGGCTACCGCAATTTTTGAACCACTGAGGTGCGACATATTTAAGGAGCCGGAACCGTAAACATTGTTGTTGTAATACGATAAATTTTCATAGCCTCTTATCAGCCACGGATATCCCAGGTATATGGGCGATATAACCCCGCTTTCGGCACTGCTTCCATATCGTCCGTAATGATAAAACCGAAATGCGAAACTTAATGGTTTTGTAAAAAAGTACTTTCGGTAATCAAGCAGGGCCGTGTAAAAATTAACCGCGCCAAAATATTTCTCTACCTGGTACCTGGAGCGCTGCCCGCGCATCGGCGATGTCATCCCGAAATAGGAATTGTCCTGGACATAAGCCAGGTCGATTTTTTGAAACTTATTCCCGTCGGGAGCCGGCCTCCGTTCTTTTTTCATCCCAATACTGTAGCCAAAATCGTCGAGATAGTTGTGGTAACGATCGATTCGGTAATAATACCACGACGACGATGCTCCGGCTTCCAGCCGTCTTGTTTGGGATAATGTGTAAAATGAAAACAGGGAAATATTATCTTCGAACATCCGAATGTAATCCAGTACCAGGTTGTTAACCGGGACTTCAACTTCTTCCTCATCTTCAGTGAATGTTAGCGTATCCACCGTCATAAACATATTTCCGGAACGGTAAGGAATATGTGAAACGGAAGCCCCCCATTTAAGTTTTCTTGTTTGGTTTATATAGGCAACCTGCCCGCCAAAATCGTATATCTCGCCATTAAGCGATAAAGTTGAATAGAGCTGGTTGTTGCCTACAATATCACTAAAAATCATGTTTACGCTTCCTGCCATTTGGTTGGTGTTGTATCGCCCGGTAGAAACCCCGATGCCGGCAGAGTTTGAGATATAATCGAGTTTAAATTTGGGTTTATAAGGAACCTCATGTATTGAATCCTGCGGAATGGGCGCCACATCTTTAATCCGGGTATATAAAGCGGTATCAACGATGTTGTTGAAATAATGTTCTGGCGGCGGCAACGTGCCCGGCCTGAGGTCAACCGTTGATTTGTCGATATCCGAATGCCGGAAATCGTCTGCTGAAGCGGTATAGATTTCATATTTGCGATTGAAATAATGTGTATAGGCAATTAAATCACTGTTTCTTGCCGTACTGATAGCCGGGGAATAAGGAGTAATTCCGCTGATTCCGGTGGAATATTCGGTTAGCCTGGAAACGTTTTGTGAATCAAGGTTATACCGGAAAAGGTTTCTGTACCCGTCTGCATTCGATAAAAAATAAATGTAACCTCCGTCGCTGGAGAAGCGTGGGTTTAAATTATCGGCTCCGCGAAAAACATCAAGCGTTTGGACTTTTTTTGTGCGAACGTCAATTATTTCCAAATCGAAACTGTATTTTTTAGCCGGTTCTCTCTGCTTTATTTTTTCGGTGGAGAAAACAATGAAATTTCCGTCGGGCGACCACGAAGGATGGATGTTTGAGTGAGAATCATAGGTCAGCCTTTCTGTGTGTTCGTCCCTTAAATCATAAAGATATAAATCACCGGTTCCGTTTACCAATCCGGAAAAGACAATATATCTGCCGTCTGGCGACCACTCCGGATTTGAAAAAGAAGCGATATCGCCAAGCTCAATTTCTTCGGTAATTTTCGATTTTTCAACATCTACAAAAGCAAGTTTATTTTTCCCTTTTTGAAATACTGCAAAGGCAAATTTTTTACTGTCGGGCGACCAGGTTCCCCCTGACTCGATAAAGCTGAAATCATCAATTTCATGATTGCGTGTAACGGTCGATAATTTTTTAATTATTTTGCCCGTTTGTGCATCTGCGAGAAATAAATCCAGCGTAAAAACATCTTTTTCTGAAAAAAATGCCAGGTACTTGCCATCCGGGCTTAATGAAGGCGATAAATTCATTCTCCCACCATTTTCTTCTGAAATGATTTTTTTACCGGCAATGTATTCCGTGGAATCGTTGATATAGGGTCTGTAATGATTTTCCATGGCATTTTTCCATAATCCGGAAAGCGTTTCGGAATCGACGGCCAGTAATGAATCGACGGCTTTTTCGACTCCCAATTCTGCGGTTTTTTCAAAAAGGGGCATAATAAGCGTATCGCCCCACGTTTTTCCAATCATAGACCAAAATGCATGGCCATACCGGTAGGGGAAATATTTTGATTCGGTTGACAACTGTTTTAAGGTTGGGAAATCGTCGTTAATTATGGCATCCCTCATCCACATGGCGGTATTCGGGTCAACACTCCCGATAGAGAAATATTCGGCCATTCCTTCAATCATCCATAAAGGAATATTCCGTATCGAGAAATTTTGGGTGGAATCGCTGTGCAGTAATTTATTGAACTGGAACGCATGTACCAGTTCGTGCCCCAGCACATGGTCGGTTTGTGCCATTGTAGGTGCTACCGGCATAACAACCCTGTTTTTCAGGGCTTCAGTAACCCCGCCGGTGGTGGTGCCAATCATGCTGCCCACTGCATTGGTTTGCTGAAAATCGGCATGATTGGAATAGAGTATTAAAGGGTTTTTGTTTTTTAAGGTATCCCGGAAAATTGCCTGGTGCATGGAATGCCATTCTTCTGCCCAGTTGGTAAAGTTTTTTATTAATGAATCGTTGTTTAAATAATGATATATTTCGAAATTCGGGCTTTGTACTACATCAAATTCAAATCGTTTGTATCCCGGTTTATTCCGCCCGAAATACTGGGCACTCAAAGTTCCCGGATAAAATTGCAATACCAACAATACCCCAATTATAAACCTGTTTCTCAAGTTTTTCATGGCACATTATTTTTTGCAAAAA
>CAYRBS010000039.1:3353-14308 GCA_964422335.1 uncultured Mariniphaga sp.
AATGAAGGAGTAGTTGGATGCGTACCGTTTGATGATCGTGAAAGTGTCATAACTTTTTCCTCCATTATTTTGAGTTAGACATCTTTTTCTTATCGGTGTTTTTCAAATTAAATGCCAAACTGGTTTCTTTTTTAAGAAAAACATAAGGTGTTGATTTTGTTCAAATTGATTCGATTTCGTGATGTTATTTTAACACTTAATTTTATGTGAATATGACAATTTGTCACTTGAGTTGAAAAACTGAGAAGTCATCGGGATTTGGATGTTTGAACCGGAATATTTGCCGACAAAAAGGAGGATACCATTGACCGGCACCCTCCTTTTTGTCGGTATGCAGAAATATTATTGCTGATTGTGCATGTGAACATCCATTTGCGGGAACGGGATATTGAGCCCTTCTTTGTCAAATGTTTTATATACTTTTTCGTGCATGTCAAAATAAATGCCCCAGAAGTTTGCTGCCTCGGCCCAGGCCCTCACAACTATATTCACGGAGCTGTCGCCAAGTTCTTTGACAGCAATAAAAGGTTCGGGATCCTGCAAAATCCGGTCGTCTTCGTCAATAAGTTTTTTCAGAACGGCTTTCGCTTTATCCACATCGTCGCCGTAGCCAATTCCGAATACAAAATCGACCCTGCGTTTTGGTTCGGTGGAATAGTTTACCATGGAGTCGTTTGAAAGGCCCCCGTTGGGAATAATGATGGTACGGTTGTCGGGCGTTTTTAAAATGGTATTGAATATTTGAACTTCGTTTACGGACCCTGCATGTCCTTGCGCCTCGATATAATCGCCCACCTTAAAAGGTTTGAAGAGCAAAATAATAACCCCTCCTGCAAAATTCTGCAAAGTTCCCGAAAGTGCCATGCCTATTGCCAGTCCGGCAGCTGCGAGGATGGCGATAAACGAGGTCATCTGCACGCCCAACATCCCAATCACACTAATTATCAGCAGGACCTTCAGAAGGATGCTGATCATACTGTTTAAAAAACCCCGAAGGGAAGCATCCATTTCTTTTTTTTCAAAACTTTTACGAAGTGCGTCTTGGATTATTTTAATAAGCCACCAGCCGATGATAAGTGTTAACAGCGCTCCAATCAAACGGGGGCCAAACGTAACAAGTGCATCGTTAAGTTTTTGTCCAAAAGTACCAATTTGTTCCATTTTTTAAGTGATTTAAAGTTATTTGTACTAAGGTACGAATATTACAATATTCAGGAATAATTAAGGGGGCCAAATATTGCCCCCCCCTTTAAAACATTTAATAATCACCCAAAAAAACTAAGCTGTTTGTTTTAAAAATTGTAATGTGTCATTTACACTTCCCAACTTCGGTATTTCTTCGTCGGGCAGCGAAATATCAAAAACTCCTTCCAGGTAGAAGGTGAAAATTTGCCAGTCAACCGAGTCAAAATTCAGGTCTCTTTTGTAAGAAGCCTGCGGTTGAATTTGTTTCTTTTCTACTCCCGTTTTTCTTAATACGCGGTAGAGGTTCCTTCTAATCTTTTTGTCTTCCATAATTATTTCTGCTTCCTTTACAACATTTTTAACCTCAAAAACCGAATAAACGAATTTATGGGTCAAATATATGAAGATTCTTTGAAGAAAAAATCCTATTAACACATATTAACGCAAAATTTAAATATTTCATATTCAGTTTTATAAAAGGGTTATTTTTATCAACTTGTTATCTTTACACGGATTTTTTTAAATGTCGATTCCAACATAAATTGAAAATTATGAAGAAATGGGGGATTTTTCTGTTTATTGTTTTTCTGTCATCCAGCCTCTCTTTTGGGAATTCCGGGCATCAGGAGAGTGCGTCAATTATGCTCATCCGGACTGATTACGGAGATATAAAAGTGAGGCTTTTCACCAGGACCGGCGAACACAAAAGGAATTTTGAGAAACTGGTGGGCGAAGGTTTTTACGATGGGTTGCTTTTTCACCGGGTAATTGAAAATTTTATGATACAGGGTGGCGATCCTGATTCAAAAAATGCGGAACCCGGCCAGCAACTGGGAGGCGGGTCGCTCGATTACACTTTGCCTGCTGAGTTCGTACCGGAATATTTTCATAAAAGAGGCGCTCTTGCTGCCGCACGCCGGGGCGGGGAGAGAAACCCGGAAAAAAGATCAAGTGCTTCGCAGTTTTATATCGTACAGGGAAAAGTTTTTTCCCCGGGCGCTCTCGATACGCTGGAGATGGCTAAAAATCAACGGGTGAAAAATGAATTGATTAAAGAACACCTGGCTGCTGTGGATGACGAATTGCAACAATTCAGGAAAAATAACGACAGGGAAGGATTTACGCGGAAGGTGGAAGCAATAAAAGAACGGGTGGACAGCCTGATTGTGGCGAAAGATATGAGTTTTCGTTTTACGCCCGAACAGCGTGACATTTACACTACCATCGGTGGCTACCCGTCGCTGGATGGCGATTACACCGTTTTTGGCGAAGTACTGGAAGGAATGGATGTGGTGGATAAAATTGCGGCGGTTGAAACCGACAAAAACAACCGGCCGGCGGAAGATGTTAAAATGGAAATAGAACAGATTAAATAGAAAGTTGATCTGGATTGTTTGTAGCTTTTCAGCAGATGCAATTTATTGTAAACAAATTTGAATGAAGAACTTAAGAATATTTTTACCGGTTATCGTTCTTTTCCTGGTTATTTTTTCATGCAGAAATAAGGAAAAGAAAACGGCTGAGGACCAGCAGGAACCCAACCAACAGGAGGCACAAAGCCAGAAAACCGGATGGGAAGATATTATGCCTTCGGTTGTTGCCATCGATTCGTACGACGGCGACCGCATCCTGGAATCGGGCCAGGGATTTTTTGTGGGAGAAGACCTGGTGGCCACAAAATATTCCCTGGTAAGACGTGCCAACAATATCCGGGTTTCGCCTCTCGGTTCGGATGAAAATTATACAAGCGATAAATTTGTTGCAGTCGATCGGATCAACGACCTCGTAATTTTGAAGATGGACAATCTGCAGCGGAAACCCGTTCAACTTTTTACAGGAGATGTGCAAAAGTCTTCAAAAACGCTGTACCTGTCCGTTTCTCCGGGAGAAACCCTTCAGTTGTTTTCAGGGAAATTTTTAGGCGAGAGTACTGTAAAGGGTACCAAACGGCACAAAATAAGTAACCGAATCCGGAAATCTACCTTTGGCGCCCCGGTTTTTTTGTCCGATAAAACGGCCATTGGCATTGCTTTTTCTGAAGTGGTAAGTTACGAAACACAGAGTTTTGTAATCCCCTCTGCTTATATTTCCCGCCTGTTGGAAAAGGAAAACAATGAACCGCAGGCACTGGAATCGCTTCATTCATTTACAAACGAGAAAACAGCTGCCGAAAACCGGAAAATCAAAGGATTGGTTCTGGAAACCGATAGGGGAGACATCACCATCCGGCTGTTCAATGAAACACCTGAATACCGGGATAACTTTATCCGGTTAGTAAAAGAAAATTATTACGACAGCCTGCTGTTTCACCGGGTCATTTCCAATTTCGGGATACAAAGCGGGGCTGCCGATACCCGGTATGCAGAAAAAGGCGACCTGGTTGGATCGAAGGGGCCGGGCTACACCCTGCCTGCCCACATCGAGCCGGAATTGTTTCACAAACGCGGGATGATTGGCTCCCCCCGTAAACCGGATACTAAAAACCGGCGCCGCCGTTCCGACGGATCGCAGTTCTACATCGTTTCGGGCCGAAGGTATTTTGATAAAGAACTGGATGAAATAGCCGAAGAAAACGATTATACCTTTTCTCCGGAACAGCGGGAAGTTTACAAAACCGTTGGCGGCGCACCGCACCTCGACGGCAGCTACACTGTTTTTGGTGAAGTAACCGACGGGATGGACGTGGTGGACGAAATTGTGGGGGTGGAAACAAACAAACAGTGGCGCCCCCTGGAAGATATCCGGATAAATAAGGTTACTATCCTGAATTAATATTCAATTTTTCCATTGATGACCAACGCGTCAAGCCCCATTGCTTTTGCGGCATTCCGGGCATTTTCCGCAGTGTGGACAATGGGCTCGTTTTTTTGGTTGAAGGAAGTATTTATGAGTGCTTTAATTCCGTAGTTTTTGTCCAGATTTTGCAGCAAATCGTAAATAAACGGGTTTTGTTCCCTGTGGGTGAGTGTTTGAAAACGGGCTGTTCCGTCGGCATGTACTGCCCCGCCAATCTCTGCCTGCTTTTCGGGTAGAATTTTAAAATCGAGTAGCATGAACTTCGAAAGCGGGTGGATTTCATTTTTGCCGGTAAAATATTTTACATTTTTCTCCAGCGCAACAGGTGCCAGCGGGCGGTACCATTCACGGCCTTTTTTATTCATGCTGATTTCAATGGCCTGTTTTTTTGAATCGGCCAGTGCCAGAATGCTCCGGTTTCCTAATGCACGCGGCCCCGCCTCGCCAAAACCGTTGCACACCCCGATTATCTTTCCACTGGCCAGTTGCCGGGCAATTTCCTGGATTGCTTCCGGATGGTGGTTGATCCGGTAATCCTCAATATCCCAGTTGTTGAGGTAAGCACTGTGGGGTTGCACCCTGCCGTGTTTTTTCCATTCAGCAAAAGCAGCTGCTCCCAGCGAAAGCCCCGAGTCTTCGGTGCAGGGTGGAATAAAAACCTGCCGGAAAATGTTGCTTTCCACAAGTTGGGTGTTGGCAACAATATTTAAGGCCGAACCACCGGTGTAGTACAAATTTTGGGCACCGGTTTTTTCTGCCAGCTTTGCCAGTTTTTCCAGAATTTGCTGAATGAAAATTTGTTGCAGTGAAGCTGCTACATCCTGGATAAAAGGATTTTTCTGGTCGAATGATTTTAGTTCAACACCAAAATCCTTTTTTGCCTGGTTGAAAAAAACCGAGGTTTTCCCCCAGATATCCTGGAAGAAATGATGTTTTATCAACCATTCTTCCAGTTCGTGCCGGGCGGTTCCCCACCCGGCAAAGCCCATAAATTTCCCGGGAACGGCATTCTGTTCGGGTAATTTTGCCCCGATAATCGAAAAAACCAATGCATTGGCATTGTAAATGGAGCTGTAAGGTTTTAGTTTCCAGTGATATTCCAGCCATTCAATTTTCCCGTTTTTAAACAGGGCAGCCGAAAAATTGCTGAGGCTTGCACCGCCATCGAAATGGACCAGCAGGCTGTTTTCCCTGAAGTTCCCAAAAAAAGGGAGGCACGAAAACAGGTGGGCCAGTTCGTGGTTTATTACATACGCCTCCTTTTCCTGTCCAAACCACCAGCATTTCCCCTTTTCAAGGCCTGTTGACAATCTGTCCGCCAGCGGCGCTTCAAACCGGGCCTCCCCTTCGCGGGTAAGAAAAGTTCGTCCCACCACATTGTCAACAAATATCAAATCGTAATCTTTTGCAAGCAACTGCTTTTTTTTGAGTATTTCTTTTAAGTGAATGTGCAGGGTGTTATCTCTTTTTCTGCGTGAAATTCTTTCCTGCTGGAGAAAGTGGGTAATTTCTCCGTTTTGCATCATGGTTAGGTTGTGGTCGTGAACATAAAACGGGTATTCAAAATCCTGCCGGTCCTGGATTCCGTAAATTCCCATGGATGGTTTGTTCTTGTTCATCGCAGTATATTCAGGCTAAAATTTGTAAAGCAATTACAAAGATAAGCAGCAGATAGAACAATAATTCGCCCCAGAACCTGCTTTTCAGGAAAGTGAAAAAATTTGATACCAGGAAGGTGACCGGGATTGCCATAATTACCAGCATTTCCTGCGATGTGGCCGGGATGAAGATAAAACTTAAAAGCGGAAAAATAAAAGTGAGAAAAAAAACCGTGAAGAACTTTCGGGTACTTTCCTTTTTCGAGTCATATTGTTGAATGATTTTTATACTTCCGAGGAAAACCAGGAACACGAGATACCCGGAAAAAATTTGTAAAGGCACGTTTGCCCGGAAGTGGTTATTAGACGTGAGAATGTTTAGCTCAAAAGTTTTAAGCAACTCCAGAAACTGATCGGTAAAAAAGGTATAACTAAACGCGAACACGAACGGCAAAAGAAACCCGGTAAAGTTAAGTGCAAATTCGCGCCACTGGAATTCGCGGGTTAAAATTCCAATACCCAGGAAAAAGGCCGGGAACAGGATGGAAGCGTTGAAATAGAAAAGGGAAGCAATCCCCAGCAGCAGACCGGTGTCGAAGGCTGCGGAATAGGACTTGGTTTTATCGAACGCGCTAAACAACCGGTAAATGGCCATGAGGACAAATACTGAGGCAGGATAAACCGGGTGGAACGCATGGACTCCGGTGAAGCCGCTGACCATGATGATGAACAGAGGGGCCGGCAGCATAGTACGGATGCGGATGAAGTTGTAGCGGTTGTTGATTTGCAAAACCAGGAAGGCAATAAAAACCAGCATCACCAGCGATACGATGTGCTGAAGCAGGGGCGAATCTTTGACAAAACCGTAAACCGGTGAAAAGAGCAGGTTGGCAGTTTCGCCCCGGTAAAAAGGGTAGGGGTGAGGTTCCAAAATGCTTTTCATCCAAAAAAGGACCGCCATCAACGGGATGAGGATGAAATTGACTGCCCGGTTTGATTTTAAAATACCAAGTATCATTTTACAGGTCGAACCCTAAATCTTTACGGTAGTATTTTTTATCGAATTGAATGATTTCGGCGTTTCTGTATGAATTTTGCAACGCTTCTGTCATGTCATTTCCGGTTGAGCTAATGGCAATTACCCGGCCACCGCTGGTAACCACATTGTCACCTTCGGTTGTTGTTCCGGCATGAAAAGCAATGCTGTTGGCCACCTTCTCCAGGCCGTTGATTACTTTTCCTTTTTCGTATTTTTCCGGGTACCCTCCCGAAACCAGCATAACAGTTACTGCTGCGTTTTTTTCGATGTCAATTTTTTGCTTTGCAAGGGTGCCGCGGGCTGCTCCTTCCAGCAGGTCGGTAAAATCAGATTTTATGCGCAGTAAAACGGCTTCCGCTTCGGGGTCGCCCAGCCGGACATTGTATTCTATAACAAAAGGATCACCGTTTACATTAATCAGCCCAAAAAAGATAAACCCGTTGTACTCGCGTTCTTCCATTCGTAACCCGTTAATGGTGGGCTTTATAATGCGCGTTTCTACTTTGCTCATAAATTCTTCATTGGCAAACGGTACCGGTGAAATGGCTCCCATTCCGCCGGTATTCAGCCCGGTGTTGCCTTCGCCAATGCGTTTGTAGTCTTTGGCTTCGGGCAAAATTTTATATTCTTTGCCATCGGTTACAACAAACACCGAAACCTCCACGCCGCTGAGGAATTCCTCGATAACCACTTTGTTACTGGCTTCGCCAAATTTTCCTCCAAGCATTTCGGCCAGGGCATTTTCCGCTTCGGCCAGGGTGTTCAAAATCAAAACCCCTTTTCCGGCGGCCAGTCCATCTGCTTTTAAAACATAGGGGGCTGTCAGCGACTGAAGAAAATGCAGGCCTTCGTTTATATTGCTTTTGGTAACGGTAAGGTATTTGGCCGTGGGGATGTTGTGGCGCATCATAAAATCTTTGGCAAAATCTTTACTGCCTTCCAGCTGAGCGCCGGCTTTTTTAGGGCCGACCACCAGAACTTCCTGTAATTCGGCGTCGGCAGCAAAATAGTCGTGAATACCATTCACAAGCGGAACTTCGGGCCCAACCACTACCATGTCAACCTGGTTTTCGAGCACGGCCTTTTTTATTCCGTCGAAATCGTTTACATCTACATTCAGGTTTTGGCCCAGGGAAGTTGTTCCTGCGTTACCGGGAGCAAAAAAGAGGGTGTGGTTTTTTTTGCTTTGTTTTATTTTCCAACCGATAGCATGTTCCCTGCCACCCGATCCAATTACCAGGATGTTCATTTTAAATTGAGTTAAATGTTTCGAAATGCCTTTGCATGGTTTCGTTTATTTTTTGTGCCAGCTCCTCGTCGTCGTTGTTACGCGCTGTCCGTTCCATCTGTTGCAGGTAAAACAGGTTTCGTTGAATTTCTTCGTTAATGTTCTGGGATTGCAGGAAGCGCTGATTGAGTGAAAGGAAATACCCCAGTTCATCGCTGAACTGACCAAACGCATCTTCCAACAGCTGTTTTCCTTTTTCGTGGTCGCCTGCGTTGTAATAATTTTCAATCAGTTCCAGTGAAAAATATTCGTAAGGAACAATGGAACCGGGCACCAGTTCGAAGCAGCGGTCGAGCACGGCAACGGCCGAATCTTGTTTCCCTTCTTCGATTAATCCCGCAGCCAGCCTGTTAAAGCTGTTCCGGATATTGGTCATCATCCGCCGGTTGTTTTCATCGATATATACATCCGGATCGTTCATATTTCCATACTCAAATTTGTTCATCATGTTGTCGTACATTAAATCTGTCTCAACTGTTCCGGGCGACATACGGTCGTCATCAGAGGTTTCCCCTTTTATCGGTACTAACCGGTAGGCAAAACCCTCCACCTGGAAATAATCCTGCAGATTCATGTATTTATTCCTGCCAACGGTAATGGCCCAGTAAATAGGACGTTCCCAATTATTGTTGGCCAGCATATCAAGGATCATCATTTCATCTTTCGGGATGTAATTCCGGTTTGAAAAGTCGATGGTGATAGTGTCCACAATTTTATCATGATCTTCGGGTTTTACCACGTTATTCCGGATAACCGCTTCCTTGTCGATTTTAAAATTCAATACCTTTTTAGGGATATAAGCTGCATTTTCAGCCTGCCGAAGTTTTGTGGAAGGATTATCGTCGGCAATAAAATCAATGGCTTCTTTCAGCCCAACCGATTCTCTTGAAATCCGGGGATCGTCCATCAGATATACAATATCACGTGTTCCCTGACGGTATTTCTCCGGAGCCATGGAAAATGGCACCGGGTCCGATTCGTACGCTTTTCTGCGCATTTGGTTAATGTACCAGTCGGTTTGAAGGTAACTGAGGTTGCAAACGCGCACATCGGTTCTTACACCCTCCACATCCTGGTTGTACCAAAGGGGGAAGGTGTCGTTATCGCCGTTCGTGAAAAGGATACCGTTTGGCTGGCTTGTTTTCAGGTAATTGGCGCCCAGGTCGCGTGCTGTGTAACGGCCCGAGCGGTCGTGATCGTCCCAGTTTTCGGCTGCCATTATCCCGGGAACCAAAATAAGGGTTGCCAAACCTGCCACTCCGCCGGCAATGGTTTCCGGCATGTATTTTTTAAGTGCTTCGGAAATGGCCAGCACACCCAGCCCAATCCAAATGGCAAAAGCATAAAACGAACCGGCATAAGCATAATCCCGCTCACGGGGTTGATGCGGATATTGGTTAAGGTAAATTACAATGGCAACCCCTGTCATAAAAAACAGCAGGAACACTACCCAAAGTCCTTTTTTCCCTTCTTTCCCTTTATTGTATTGAAAGAAAACGCCGAGCAAGCCAAGTAGCAGGGGCAAAAAGTAATAGGTGTTACGTGCTTTGTTGTTGGCAAATCTTGCCGGAAGGTTTTCCTGGCTGCCCAGCCGCCATTCGTCAATAAATTTAACTCCGCTGAGCCAGTTTCCGTGCAGCACGCCTCCGTGTCCCTGGATATCGTTTTGCCGCCCGGCAAAGTTCCACATAAAATAACGGGCGTACATGTGCCCCATCTGGTAACGTAAAAAGAACCGCATGTTTTCAATAAAAGTGGGTTTGGTAATGGTTTCGGTTTCTCCGCTTTCGTTGCGGTGTTGTACCCTGCGCCCCTTTATTTCTGCCCATTCCTGGTAATCCTGTTCATGTACGGGATCCATGTTGCTCCACATCCGGGGGAACAGGGTTTTGAATTTATCATCGTAATTTGGGGTGGCGCGGTGTTCGGTGATCACATATTTTCCGTCTATTTGAGAATACCTTGGTTTTCCTTCTTTGTACCGTTCCTGCGGATCGAGCGGGGAGTTATAATTCTGACCGTAAAATAAAGGCCGTTCACCATATTGCTCGCGGTTCAGGTAACTCAAAAGTGCAAATACGTTATTGGGGCTGTTTTGATCCATGGGGGGCTGAGCCTGGGAACGGATCATAATGAGGGCAAACGATGAATACCCTATTAAAATGAAGGTCAATCCTACCAGGACGGTATTCCATAATACTTTCTGTTTTTTTATCGTGTAGCGGATACCAAAAACAATGGCCGCAATGAGTGCTGCTATATAAAACAATACGCCGGAATTGTAGGGTAATCCAAATGTATTAACAAACAATAACTCAAACCATGTAGCAATAATTACTACCCCGGGGATAATACCGTACATTATTACCACCAGCAACACAAGCGATATGGCAAGCGCCCCGATGATACCATTACGGCTGACCTTATATTTTTTGAAGTAATAAACAAAAACGATGGCGGGAATGGCCAGCAGGTTGAGAAGGTGCACTCCGAGAGAAAGTCCGATGATATAGGCTATTAAAATGATCCACCGGTTGGCATGCGAATCGTCGGCAATGTTTTCCCATTTCAGGATAGCCCAGAATACAACTGCAGTGAGCAGCGATGAAGTAGCGTACACCTCTCCTTCAACAGCCGAAAACCAAAAGGTATCAGAGAACGTGTAGGCTAAGGCCCCAATCATTCCCGCAGCCATAATGGAAACGGTATTTCCGGTGGTTATTTCACCGTTTGTTACTACCAGTTTTTTTGCCAGGTGGGTAATGGTCCAGAATAAAAACATGATGGTGAACGCGCTTGCCAGTGCTGATAGTGCATTGATCATAACGGCAGCATTCTCGGGGCTTGCCAGGACGGTAAAAAACCTCCCGAGGAGCATGAAAATGGGAGCGCCCGGAGGGTGGCCCACTTCAAGTTTGTACGCTGTGGTAATAAATTCGCCGCAATCCCAGAAACTGGTGGTCGGCTCAATGGTCATTAAATAAACAACGGCTGCAATTAAAAAGCTAATCCAGCCGAACGCACTGTCAATCAGGTTGTATCTTTTCAT
>CAYRBS010000040.1:0-14240 GCA_964422335.1 uncultured Mariniphaga sp.
ATTTCCTGGGCAAATGCGCCAAGAGTAAAAAGTGAGCATAAAAAGAGAAAAAGAATTTTTTTCATAGGATTTAATTTTTCATTAATTAAATAATTTTAACATTTTTTCGGAAGCCAAATTTGATGCTTTTGTTTTTAAGAAATGATAAAAATACCCCTACATAAATACTACAGCTGTATTTACAGACTACATCAAAAACACATCATAAAAATCATAAATAATTAAAAAACAAGAAATTAAATCTGAGATATGAGAAAAAAAGACTACTACAAACAAATAAATTATCACACAAAAGCATAAATAATTTATTTTTTTAAATGTTGGAAAGGAAGGTAGATAAATTTGTATCGCGTGAAAGTTTTAACTTTTTACGTAATCGGTAGCGGCTAATTTCAACCCCTCTGTCGGTTATGTTTAATAATGCAGCAATCTCCTTCGATGAAAGATTCATCCGGATGTAGGCACAAATTCGCATCTCTCTTGGGGAAAGTTCCGGGAATTTTTGTTTCAGGTTTTTGAAAAAGTCGTTGTGAACTTCATCAAAATAGGTTTCAAAAATTTTGTTTTGCTGCTGATTGTCAATCTCTTTCGCAAGCCGTTTGTTCAGCAACACCAGCCGGGTTTTTTGCTGACTGTCATCTGTAGCTTTTATCATCCGCTGAATTTCTTCCTTGAGCTTCATTAAAAATTTATTTTTATGAATGATGCTCATGGTCTGATTGGCAAGTTCCTTATCGCGGTACAACATTTCGTTTTGCAGCTTTTCATTCCGTAAACGAATAATCTCTTTTTCCGCCACCAGTGCCTGGTGCTGAAACTGCTCCTTTTTTTTCTGAAGCTCCAGTTCAAGTTTCTGCTTTTCCTTATTTCTATAATGCTCCATCCGGTTGAGCACAAATTTAACCGTCAGCAAAATAATAAGCATCAGAAAAAAAGCATACGAATACATTGCTAACTGAGACCGGTGCCAGGGCGGTAAAATCACAAAAGGGAAAGATGCAACATCACTTTCCACACCATAAATATTTTTTGCTTTTAGCCTGAACACATAATCGCCTTCAGGGAGGTTGGTGAAATCCCTGTATCTGTCTGTTGTCCACTCCGACCACTCTTCCGAATAATTCTCGAGGAAAAAGCTAAACTGAAGTTGTTCCAGGTTCTCGAAATACGGGGCCGTATAATGAAACCTGAATGCATTTTTTCTGAATGGAACCTCCCACTCAATCTCATCCTGAACGGGAAACAAATGCAGCGTCGAGTCGAGATAAGGCGCCTCAATCTTAGTTATAAATGCCTGGAATTCCATGGAATAAGATTTGGGAATTTTGGAAGAATAGTGGACGAAACCGTCATCAATCCCAATAAAAACATGGTCGTTACTGAGCGGGTAAATAAATTCAAATTCATTTACAAATTTGCCGTTCAACGGTTTAAACGGAGCGGTAATTTTGGTATAGGTTAAATCCTCGTTTTGCCGCAATACGCCCGACTCATCCTGGGCAATAAACCACACATTTCCTGAATCATCTGTTTCAAGCGTTTTTAAGCGACTGTTAAAATTGAACTTTTCATTTAATTCGTTAATGAAAACAAACGAGTCGGTTGAATCCTGGTATTCGAAAATTCCATCGATGGTAGATATATATTCATTCCCGCCGAAAGTAAAAAGAATATTCATTTCATCAGCAGGAAGCCCATCGGAGCTGGTGTACAACCTGGAATTTATCACTTCATCCATTGCCTCGTTTAGCTGAACTCTGAAAACACCTTTTCCCCCGTGGCTTACCCAGATAATTCCGTTTTTATCCTGTTGAAGAAACCGGCTGGATTCATTAAATCCTTTTACGTTTTTATAAAATTCCCAGCCGTTATCCCCTTTCCGTAACAACGTCAACCCGCTATAATGCCCACCCAGCAGCAGTTCCGGGTGATTCTGAAGCCGGATATATTTCCAGGCCCCCGGTTCATTGCTGATTTTCCTGGCTTCCTTGCCGCGGATAACAAAAGTGCCTGAGTTATGTCCGCAAATCAACTGCCCGTCGAATTCATCAAGCGACCAAACCTGGCCTGCCGTATTTTCAACAAGTTCGAAATTTTCATCCGTATTCTGTGAACTGCTGAATGGCTTCACAAACAACCCCTGGTTGGTGCCCAAATACAGGTTTCCGTCGAACACCCGGCTACAATACCCGGTCCCCAGTCCTTCAAAATCTGCGATATAACTCAACGGTGAATTTATAGCTAAAAAGTCAATCCCGTTATCGAGAGCCAACCAGAGATTCTGGTCGCTGTCTGAAAAAATATTCAGAACAGTGCTGTTTTGCAAACCCATCCGCCGATTAATGTGTTTTACTATATTTCCATCGAGATCGGAGATAATAACGCCCCCCAAAATGGTTCCAAAAGCAAACTGGTTGTCACCAATTTTAGTGGCGCTGTATAGCTTATTTTCTATTACCAAATCATTCACCGGGGTTTGCCATTTAACAAGTTCCCCGTTTTCAAATTTATAAAGCCCGTTATTTCTCGTACCTATTATCAGGTGGTTATCCCTGATTTCAAGAATGGCCCAAATTTCTGTACCTTTTAATTCTCCGGCCCAGGGGACTTTTTCTATCCTCCCGTTTATATATTCAAATAAACCCACCTCCGGTTCGTGTAAAAAAAGCCTGCCATCTACAAAATAGGAAAAATGAAAACTGCTTTCGGGTTTAATTACTTCAATGGTGTTATTATTAAGCAGAAACAGGTAATCAAAAGACTGAAAAACAATTCCCTGCGGAATTTCATAGATTTTCCAAATGTCATCAAAATCGATATTTTCATCCGGCAACAGCGACCGGAGGCTTTGAAAGGAGTGCCGGCCCTCTTCATTCAGTTGCAAAATGCCAAAATCGTTAAATAACCCTACATAAATTTGATTTTCGCTGTCGATACAAATCGATCGTACAGGTGATGGCTGGGAAATTTCTGTTAAATCCCAATGCAGCCCATCGAACCGCAAAACACCTTCATTGTTGGCAAAATACATAAATCCGTTTTGATCCTGGCTAATGTCCCAGTTTTGGGTTCCGGCATCATAAACCGATTTTGGATAGTTTTGGATTTGAGGCATACCAATGTTCTTTACCTGGGCGTACCCGGGCAAACAGAACCAGGCAAAAATCAAGGCAACGAGTGCTCGAGTAAAAGGTGCCTGCAAAAAAACAATTCTATTTTTTATTGTATGTTTCAACTTTCTTCAATAACAAAAAACCAATCGGCCCGCCTTCAGTATTCTAAGGAATAAATGTTGGTTCATATTCAGCTTATTAAATCATTTCAAACTTAATAGAAAAATATCATTTTATTCACATTAATGAATAAAGATTATTTTGTATCTATTTTAACCGAAGAACAAAATTTACAAAAAGAAAACGTGTTCCGAAAAAAAACGGACAAATTGTTTCCCGGTTGGCACCAATGTTGTTTCTTTTGTACTGAAAATCTGTATTACATTATAAATCATTAGCTATGAAAACAATTTCTGGAATTATTTTAGCACTTGCACTGGCCTTCCTAACAGCTTGCGAAGGAGTTCAGGGCCCCCCGGGGAGAGATGGAATGGACGGAGAGGATGGCGACTCGTTTTTAGGGTCGGTTTTTGAAATCCAGGGTGATTTTACACCCGATGATTACGCGCTGTTTTATGAATTCCCCGAAACATTCACAGTTTATGAAAGCGATGTGGTGTTGGTTTACATTCTGTGGGAGCAGGCAGAAGATAATAACGGCGATCCGCTGGATGTATGGCGTTTGCTGCCCCAAACCGTGGTTTTAGACGATGGGGTGTTGCAATACAATTACGACCATACTTTTCTGGATGTGCAGGTTTTCCTTGAGGGAAACACCGACTTCAACGAATTGCTGGAATCGGAAACACTGGATCAGATATTCCGCATCGTTGTTCTCCCGGCCGATTTTGCCAACAACAATTCCATCGATGTAACCGATTACAACATGATGATGAAATCGATAGGGGCAAATCCCAACACCATTGGGAAAATCGAACTTAACAGGCCCATTCAGCCCGATTCAGTAAACTGAACGAGAAAAACCCCGCGGTGGAACGGGAACCATTAAAAATGCCCGGGAGGTTCACTGTAAAAACCTCCCGGGCATCAAAAGAATTAAAAACGCCGGAATTACTCCACCGCCTCTTTCCGGGTTAACCCTTCGGGTTTCATTTCCCAGTATTTGCCTACCATATCGCCATCCCAGGTATTGGTAACGTTTTCAATATCGTAAATAATATCAACCATGGTTTCATCGAGAAAAACCGTTCCTCCCTCGGGAACCTTTACAGTAATGTGCACTTCCTGGTCGCGCCACCGCTTATCGTTCAGGAAAAAATACGGATCGAACACCAGGGTGGAATCATTGATCTCATAATTATATACCATATAATCGGATGCATATTCCCGGGCGCTTTCGCGTGTGCGGCCCCGTGATGATTTTTTAACCGTAACAATAAAATCCTCCCCGCTCGACCTGTCCACATCGAGGCTTGGTTTTCCGAGCATTACCCTTTTACCGTCCACCTCTGCCACCTTCATTTTATCGAGGGCCCAGGTACTGGTTACAAACTCTTCGTAATTATCTTCAGCCAGTTTTAAATAAAGGGTTTGGCAACTGTCGCACTGAACCGTGTTACTGACAACTACGGATGACTGGTTTTTATAATTTCCCAATTGGCTGGTAGAAATCACAATTAAAGCAACAAGAGCTATCAGCCATACGCCCACCATGCCAAGCCCGATAATGGTGTTATTGGATTTGTAGCGGAAGACCAGTTTCGTACCTATATACAACAGGGCGAGCAACGGAATTCCAGCCAAAAACCCAATGGCTATGATACCCAATGTAACCGTACCGGGCTCCACTATGTAATTAAGAAAGTCGGGCAAATGAATTTCGGGTCCCCACGCCAGTGGCCAACCCTGAACAAAAGAATGGCCGATTGCCAGTGATGAAATCATTCCCAGCAAACCCAAAAATCCGGTTACAATAAATACCACTCCTACCAATACGACAACAATTTTCATTAACAACCGGAACACATTGTAGGTTACCTCTCCGGCATCTTCAACTTTTTTTTTGCCCTTGGCGTACGTTCCCGATTCCCTGAACTTTTGGTAGCTCTCCTTAACCTCTTTTACCTCTTCGCGAAAGGATCTTTCTATATTTTTCACCGTAGCTTCCTGACCGCGCATTTCCAGGCGCTGGGCAGTAGTAATTGCTTTTGGAACGGCAATCCAGAGCACAATGTATGCGAGCAATGCAGAGCCCCCGGTTACAAAAAACAACACGACGAAAATTATCCGCAAAATAACCGGATCCATATTAAAGTAGGCACCCAGTCCGCCGCAAACACCGCCAAGCACCCGGTGCTCGGGATCGCGGTAAAGCCTTCTTTTACGCTTTTTACCACCGGCGAAATCTTCCACTTCCTCCCCGCCTTCTTCTTCTGCAAAATCTTCGGGTGTACCCATGGTTTCAATAACCTGTTCTACCCAGGCAAGAACAATTACTTTCTGATCGTTTGCAGATTTTTCAGTAAAAATTTCGGCAATCCTGGCTTCAATATCAGCCAGAATTTCTTTTCCTTCTTCTTCACTCCCAAAATGGTTTTTCAGGTTCACCAGGTATTTTTGCAATACATCGTATGCATCTTCTTCGATGTGAAAAACGGTACCGCTGATATTGATTGTGAATGTTTTTTTCATCTCCTTAAGCTTTTAATTTTTTGTTCTGTTTGTTTTAACTTTTTCTACCGCATCCATCAACTCCGACCACGAGCCATCAAGTTCATTTAAAAATTTCCGGCCGGTGTCAGTCAATTCATAATACTTACGCGGAGGCCCCTGGGTCGATTCTTCCCAGCGGTAAGCCAGTAGTCCGGCGTTTTTCAGGCGCGTAAGCAACGGATAAAGGGTCCCTTCCACCACAATCAGTTTTGCTTCTTTCAGTGCTTTAATAATATCGCTGGCATACAGCGGTTTTCCATCCAGTACCAAAAGGATGCAGTACTCAAGTACCCCTTTCCTCATCTGTGCTTTTGTATTTTCCAGTTTCATTTTCGTCCCCTCTGTTAAATTATTATTTTAGTGCTAAGCAATCCCGTTTTTAGCAGGATTGTTACAATCCCCAGCAATCACCTGTTGTCATCCATTCTTCCAGCTCGAGTGGTTGCTCTTCTTCCGGTTCAGGAAAAAATAAGCTTTCGCTCACCATCCAGTCTTCCACAACCATCGGGTGTTCTGCTTCTTCTTCCAAATTCAGGGAATAAACCCCAAAATGGTAATCGCTGGTCATCCAGCTTTCAAGGTCCAGTGCCGGGTCGTAAGCTTCATCGAGGTAAATAAACGCTGAATTTGTCGCTTCAGCAGAAGCAGGAACTGTCTCTGCTTCCGAGGTTTCAATCAGGGCCAGGGCAATCTCGTTAAAACTGCTGTTGATTAAAACCTTCCTCCAAAAATCCTGCGCACTTACGGTAAAACTTACCAGGACAAAACTTACGACAACGGCGGCTGAACGTAATGCTGCTTTCCGAAAATTTGTTTTTGTTTTCATGGCTTTTTTTGTTTTCATGGTTTCTGCTTTTTCTGTTTCTATTTTTTCGTTTTCATTATGACGACTTGTTTTCTTAATCGTTACAAATTGCAAGGAACTTTTTTAAAAAAACTACTTTTAATTACCCTGATATTGGTATTGCAAATATATAAAATATTTTTAGTACCATGCAACACAAGGTACCTTTTTTTTACAAAATTGTTAAAAAGTGCTAATAATGTTTGATAACTTTTAATTCCAATAGTTGGTTAGAAAATAAATAAACAAGAACTTTCCATTCCAATAAACAAAACCATAAAACAGTGAAAACCAATACAAAAAACCTAATCTCAAATCCGCATGACACTTCGAAAAAACCACGAAAAGGAATACCATAAAATTAACTTCATGTTAATGTTTATTAAACATTTAAAAGTTTTCTTTGCCCGCAATTTCAGGAGGAAATAATAATGCGAAACAGCGATTATAAACTATTCATTTATATTTTTTATTAATTCAAATCCAATTTTTTATGAAAAAAACAATTCTTACCGCAACGTTACTGGTTGTGTTGGGCTTTTTATCCCTGGCCACGCATGCACAGGGTACTATAACAGGCAGGGTTTCCGACACCGGCTCGGATGAACCACTGATTGGAGCCACAGTTGTTGTTGAGGGAACCACACGCGGAACCTCCACTAACCTCGACGGTTCATTTGCTTTGCAAATTCCGGAAGGAGACAACAACATTGTAATCTCTTACATCGGGTATATTACAAAAACCTTGGAGGTGAGTATAAGGAACAACGAAACCAAAGACATGGGGGAAATTGAACTGGAATCGAGCACCGTGGGGCTGGATGAAATCCTGATTACCTCTTCGTTCGCCCGTGACCGGCAAACTCCGGTTTCATTATCGACCATCGACCCCATGCAAATTGAAGAACGCCTGGGCACCCAGGAGTTTCCGGAAATTTTCAAAACCACTCCTTCTATTTATGCCACCAAAGATAACGGCGGATACGGCGATGGCCGTATAACCCTGCGCGGGTTCGACACTTACAACGTAGGAGTTCTGATTAACGGGATACCGGTAAATGACATGGAAAACTCCAGGGTTTACTGGTCGAACTGGGCCGGGCTTTCCGACGTTACCCAAACCGCCCAGGTGCAGCGGGGACTCGGAGCTTCCAAACTGGGATTGTCATCGGTTGGGGGCACCATCAACATCATCACAAAATCAACCGATGCCGAAAAAGGCGGAAGCGTTTACTCGGGGCTGGGTAATTCAGGTTACCGCAAACAGGCATTTACCGTCTCAACCGGGCTGCTCGACAATGGCTGGGCCATTACCCTTTCAGGTTCACACACCTATGGCGATGGGTACATCAGGGGTAACGCCTTTGACGCTTACAGTTATTTTGCCAACGTTTCAAAAAGAATTAACGACGCGCACCGGCTTTCTTTTACCGTATTCGGATCCCCGCAAACACATAATCAGCGCGGCAACAGACACACCATCGAGTGGTACAGGAACCATATCGACGGTACCAGGGCCAACTCCGATTTTGGTTTCCGTGAAGGTAAACCTTACGGCGGGGCTTATGGCTACAATTATTACCACAAACCACAAGGTTCTTTAAATCATTACTGGAAAATTAACGACAACACCCACTTGACCAACGTGCTTTATGCATCGTTAGGCCGTGGCGGAGGCCGCCGGGTCAGCGGGGAACAGTCATCATGGCTGTCGGTCAATTACAATACCGGCCTGGACGATCCGAACATCAAACGTACTCCACAAGGCTTCCTCGATTTTGAAGCGGTGGCAGCTGCCAACCAAAATTCACTGGAAGGTTCCCAGGCTATTATCAGTGCCTCGGTCAATTCCCACAACTGGTACGGACTGCTTTCAACCCTGACCGCCAACAGGTTTGGGATTGACTGGACCGCCGGTTTCGACGGCAGGTACTACAAAGGATTCCACACCACCGAAGTGATTGACCTGCTCGGCGGTGAATTTTTCATGGACAACAGCGATATTAATAAACCGGCTAATGTAAAATTAAAGGAGGGGGATAAATTCAGCTACAATAACCCGGGCGAAGTTTTATGGTCCGGTTTGTTCCTTCAGGGAGAATACGTTTCCGACCAGTTTTCGGGGTTTCTCTCCGCAGCGCTTTCAAACAAAAGCTACCGCCGCACCGATTATTTCCAGTACACGCCGGGCAACCAGGTAACCGACTGGGTAAATTTCTTACCCTGGAACATAAAGGGGGGAATAAATTACAACCAGACAGAACAGCACAATTTTTTCATGAATGCCGGGTACATCAAACGCGAACCGATATTTACCAATGTTTTCCTGAATTACACCAACGAAATAAACGAAAAGGTAAAATACGAAACCGTCATTACGGCTGAAATCGGCTATGGTTTTACAACACGAAGGTTTAACGCCAAGGTGAACTACTATTACACCAACTGGCTCGACAAAGCACTGGTCAGAAGTTTCGGGCAGGCAGGCACGGCCAATATCCCGGGAATTAATGCCCTGCACAAAGGTTTTGAAGCCGAAGCCACCTACAAACCAGTATCCAAATTAACATTGAAAGGGATGCTTTCGTTAGGCGACTGGATTTGGCAGGACGATGTGGACTTTACCCTTTATGACGAAGACCAGAATGAGCTGGGAAGCTACAGCGCATACATTGCCAATGTGCATGTGGGAAACGCTGCACAAACCACTGCTTCGCTCACAGTTAATTACGAAGTGCTGCCCGGCCTCCGCCTCGGCGCCGACTATATTTACCAGGGGAAAAACTTTGCCGATTTTAACCCCATCAACCGTACCAACCCCGATGATAAAGTAGATTCGTGGCAAATGCCAAATGTTGGACTGGTAGATGTAAACACAAACTACAAATTTAAAATTGCCGGATTAGACGCTTCTGTTTTCGGAAAGGTAAATAACCTGCTGAATACAGAATATGTTGCCGACGCAACCGACGGCGCCAGCCATGATGAGAACTCTGCGCTGGTTTATTTTGGGTTTGGGACTACCTGGTCAACCGGACTGAAAATCAGCTTTTAATTTATAAAAAATCCATTAACTGATAATAAATTGAAAATGAAAAAAATAACTACATACATATTAGGACTTGGCTTGCTGGCTGCATCCTGTAACCCAATGGAAGATATCTACAACGAGCTGGACAAAAAGGAAAACCCTTATGTTGAAAAAGTGGAACTCACCCTTACCGATTCCGACTATGAATCGTTTGACAGCGATGTGGCAGATAACCATTTTTTTACCGATGCCGATCCTGCAACCGAGTATATTCCGGTATTACTGGAATCAAAATACCCGGCCCTCGACTACGGCTCATCGGCATTGGTGACTTACAATTTCAGTGTAGGTTATCCCGATTTAAGCGGTTATACTGATGCCGGTTATTACAGCCTGACAGATGAAGACTACGAAAATGTGAACACGGCAGTGGGTTCTGCCAAATATTTTTCACCTAAAAACCCGGCTGATGAGTACATCCCTTCTATCCTGAACGCATCGGTTACCGAAGCCGAAGATGGCGACATCTATATTGTGGCGCACATGTATTCCGACATTGAACCCGATGTCAGCGATTCGGATGAAGTTACTGTTTTCGAATATGAATTTGAAAGCAGCCTGGGCGATTTCTCAACAGTAAATGTACTGGGAGAACAGGACTGGCATTTTTCCAGTTATGGTTATGCTTTAATGTCGGGCTACTCAAACGGTGCGATCCCCAACGAAGACTGGCTGATTTCGCCTGAAATTGACCTGGCTGAAAGCACCGGTACCACATTAAATGTGAACCAGGTTGTCAATTATATTAACGACCAGTGGGAACAAGTGGCTATCCTTGTTTCTGCCGACTACGACGGAAGCGATCCTTCTGCGGCCACGTGGACCGAAATTTCACCGCTCAACCGCCCGGCAGGGAACAACTGGGATTTCGTGGAAACCGGCGACATGGATATTTCGGAATTCGATGGCGAAACCATCCACGTGGCATTCAAATATATTTCCACCGATTCAAACGCTGCCACCTGGCAGGTGAGCGAGGTAACCGTAAAAAGTGCGGGGGTTTCGACAAAGTCGGGTATTATTGCCGACCCCATTAAAGTGGAAGAACTTTATACCTACAATTCAGGCTGGGCAAAAACACAGGGCGCCTATTATGTAAAAGCAGCCGATTACGATGCCATGGGAACACCCGGAAACTATGATAACTTTTCAAGCTCCGACAATCCGGACAATTACCTGCCCCAAATGCTGGAACAAAAATATCCGTATGCACAGGAAGACGATGTGATGGTAGTGGTGTACAAATATTACAGCGGCGGCGTTCAAACCCGCGCAGACGAATACCACTTTAATGAAGGAAACTGGATGGAATACAACCCGGTGGAAGTGAATACCGACCAGTTTATCCTAACCAAAAATGATGGCTGGGTATTCGATCCAACCGTCATGTTCACCATGAATACTGCGGATTACCAGACCATTGTTGACTGGGTGAAAAACAACAAAGGCAGTGAATACGTAGACAGCTACGGAACACAGGAGTTTTACTTCAGTGCCGGTTCCTACTACAGCAATTTCGACATCAGGGATGGGAACTGGGAATCCGGTGAATTCAGCACCTGGCAGGATGCCGTTAAGGCCTCCATTGCCGAAGTGCTGCTCCCTGCCAAATTTCCCGATGCAGTGGACCAGGTTAGCGGAATTGATGTTCTCTACGAAGTAACTTTCGCCACCTACGACGGGTCGGCAGGAGAATATACCTTTATTTTCCAATGTATAAGTTCAGGCCCCGATCCCGAATTTACTTTCGTTGGCGAAAAATAAAAATTCCAACCAATACTGAAAAAGCCGCTTCATGCGGCTTTTTTTATGCAATACAGCCAAACAATTAAGACAAAAAGCAATTATTTTTAAATGAATTTTTAATTTTACCGCCTGATTCGAAAGGGGGACATTCAGAAATTATTTGAGATGGAACAGTTAGAAATCGATCGGATGCTGGCAGAGCAGGGATTCATTAATGAACCTATAGACCCTGATGTGAAACTGGTGGAAGAAATCAACCGGCTCAAAAAAGAGAAAAACGCAGTAATCCTCAGCCACTTTTATGTGGAAAGTGAATTACAGGACATTGCGGATTATGTAGGCGATAGTTTGGGACTTGCACAGGCAGCTGCCAAAACCGATGCCGGGATGATTGTTTTTGTGGGTGTTCATTTTATGGCCGAAACGGCAAAAATTATCAATCCTTCCAAAAAAGTAATCCTCCCCGATCTGAAAGCAAGCTGTTCGCTGGCCGAATCGGCCCCGGCTGAAGCTTTTGCCGAATTCAAAGCCAAATATCCCGGACATAAAGTGATTACGTACGTGAATGCCACTGCGGCGCTGAAAACCATGTCCGATATTGTTTGCACCTCGGCCAACGCCAAAAAAATTGTGGAAAGCTTTCCGGAAAATGAAAAACTGATTTTCGCCCCTGACAAAAACCTCGGAAATTACATCAACAGCATTACCGGGCGGAATATGGTCCTGTGGGACGGCGCCTGCATGGTGCACGAGCAGTATTCCGTAGAAAAAATCATTAACCTGCTGGATGAGTATCCCGAGGCTGAATTTATTGCCCATCCCGAGTGTGAAAAGCCCGTGCTTTTGCTGGCCCAGCACATAGGTTCTACCACTTCGCTGCTGAATTATGTAAAAACCAGTACGGCTCAGAAATTCATTGTAGCCACCGAAAGCGGCATCCTGCACCAAATGAAAAAAGCATGCCCCGACAAAGTATTCATCCCGGCGCCTTCCATCGATTCAACCTGTGGATGTAACGACTGCACCTACATGAAGCTAAACAGCATGCAAAAACTTTACACCTGCCTTAAACACGAAAAACCCGAAGTAACTTTGCCCGATGAAGTTATTGAAAAGGCACGGCTTCCTATTCAGCGGATGCTTGAGATTTCGAAGTAACGTGTTCTACCAGTAAGTCTTGTTTTGAAATTTCAATGGCCTTTTTCAGTGTATTATCAACCTCACTGATGATAGGATAGAAACCCTCTTCGCCAATAATATTGCGGGCAATGTAGGCCTTCACCTGAGTATTGATAATTTTCTCCGATTTTTTAATTCCCCGGTTATCTCTTGCAACCCCTTTTTCTTCGGCATAAACAATAAATTCATCCAGTATATTTTGATTATCGAGGTACTGATTAATTTCACCGGCAGTTTCAAACTGGGAAAGCGTTTCACGATGACTATCGGCCCAGCTATAAGCAAAGGTATAAATCACCCCTTTTCGGAAGAGTTTATCAAAATATTCTGAATTTCTAAGGGTATCCACGGGCACAAAAATATCGGGCATAATACCCCCGCCGCCATAAACAGTTCTGCCTTTACTTGTGGTATATTTCAACGAATCATTAAACTGTATGCTGTCGGCCTCCAGCAGTTCCTTGTGGTCGTAACGCGAATAGAGATCGTGAAAATACTCTTCGTTGCCGTTTTCATACGATTTTTGAATACACCTGCCGCTGGGTGTGTAAAACCGGGCCACTGTCAGGCGCAGGGCAGAACCGTCCATTAACGGGATTTGTTCCTGCACCAGCCCCTTGCCAAACGATCGCCGGCCAACTACAATTCCCCGGTCGTTGTCCTGCATGGCGCCTGCAAAAATCTCGCTGGCCGAAGCCGAAAATTCATCTATCATAACATATACATCAATGTCTTTCAAGGTATTTTTCCCCGAGGCATTGTACGTTTTTCTGGGCTGGTTCAACCCTTCGGTATATAAAATGGGTTCCCCTTTTTCCAGGAATTCATCCACAATCTGGAGTACACTGGAGAGTGATCCGCCGGGATTTTGGCGTAAATCGACAATTACTTTTTTGGCGCCGTTGTCTTCCAGTTTTTTCATTCCCTGCATAAATTCACTGTAGGTTTTTTCCGAGAAACGGCTCACTTTTATAAAACCCGTCAAATCATCAATCATATAGGAAACGTCGATACTGAAAAGCGGGATATCGTCGCGTATGATTTCAAATTCCAAATTATCTTCGTAACCTTTTCTGAAAACCCCCACCTTTACTTCGGTGTTTTTTTCTCCCCTTAGCAACCGCAAAACATCGTTATTTTCAATGTTTACCCCGGCAATAACAGAGTCATTCACACTCACAATCCGGTCACCGGGCAAAATGCCCACTTTACTCGAGGGACCTCCGGAAACCACTTCCACAACCCGCACCGTATCTTCCTGAATAGAAAACTGAACGCCGATGCCTGAAAAATTTCCACTCATTTCTTCCTGTACCCCCTGCATTTGTTTAGCAGGTATGTATGCTGAATGCGGATCGAGGTTTTCCAGGATTTCAGGTATTGTTTTCTCCACAATGTCGCCGGTGTTGACGCTGTCAACATAGCCCTGATCAATCAGGTCGAGTATGGTTGTCAGCTTTGTGGGTTGATTTTCGTATCCAAGCGGGTTATAAACCGGACGGCTGTTTTGCTGAAGCCTGTTCCCTATTAATATTCCGGCAGCCACCGAAACAGCAATTAAAAGGGGGATTATTATAATTGTTCTTTTATTCAT
>CAYRBS010000041.1:0-12770 GCA_964422335.1 uncultured Mariniphaga sp.
CTTTGGTTTTGTAATCCTCAGGTTCCTTGTTTTTCTGAAATTCTTCTTCAAAATATTCCTGAATGGTAATCGACAGCATCATTTCGTCGGGTTGCACCTCCATTTCGGCACTGCCTTTTACTTCGATAAACCGAATGTTTTCGTTGCCGGATGTTTGAGCGCCCGATATTGCCGGGATACATAGGGTGAGAAAAACGAACAGGTACTTCATAATAATATGTTTATAACTTAATTTTTACAAAGATAAGCATAACCAGTTGAGAAAACATTTTTTTCTTTTGGGAAGAAAAAGACCCCTTTCTGTTTATAATTCACAGTTAGTTGTTTATAAAAATCGCTGCGAACAGGTTAAATAGAAAGCCTGAATGCATAACTTCGCATAACCGTAAATTAAGAGTGATGCCATACAGACGATTACCAACCACCGATAAAGCCCGGCTCCGTGCCCTTGAAGCAGCCCTGGATGTTGCCTCCGGTCCGGGTTTCGATGACATAGCCTTGTCAAGCAGTATTTTATATGAACTGAAAAGTATTCATACCAAATTTGTAAATCACCTGAAACATTACGAACTCGATTTGAAAATTGAGTCGGAAAAAAATCCGGAATACAAAGCTGCTTTTGAAATGGCCCGGATGTATGTTTCTCATTTTATCCAGGTGTTATACATGAACATTGAACGGGGCGAGCTGAAAGAGGAAGTACTGTCGTTTTACGGGTTGCAGGATATGGAGGGGAAAATTCCCCCGCTGAATTCGGAGCAGGAAGTACTTGACCGGGGAAATGAAGTGATACAGGGAGAACAGAAGCGGATGCAAAACGGCGGAAGTCCGGTTTATAACCCGTCTGTTGCGCTGGTGAAGGTGAAGGTGGAAAATTTCAGGGAAGCAGCTATTTTTCAGTATAACCTGAAAAGAAATTCGCTGCGGTCGTATGAAAAAATGCAGGAGTTGCGAAAAGAAACCAATGCGTTTATCAGCCGGTTATGGACAGAGATTGAAGAAAACCTGGGTGATCTTCCCCCTTCAGAAAAACGGCAATTTGCACAGGAATACGGCGTGGTGTATGTGTTCCGGCGCAACGAAAAGAAAAAAATCCGGACTGAAGGAATTCAGGTTGATTTGCATTTTGAATTCAATTGAATCAGGAAAAATGCGGGGGCTAACTTCCGTACGATATGGGGTTGCGATTTTGCACACCGTGGTTCCGCAATCTTCCCGGAATACCAACTGCCCGGAACCGGATAAGCCGGGGCTTCGGGATGGAAACAATCCGCTGAGAAATCAAGAGGAGGAAATTCAGGATAAAATAGTATCTGAAAGATTACAGGTGGCCGCGTTTACTGCGGTTCAATATATTGCAGTTTTTTTCCTTTGTTTTCATTTTTAATAAACCACATAAACAGGCCTGTAAGCACCAGGCTGATAACGGCTGCATAATAACTGTCGGAGCCGGCACCGATTTCCTCTACCTGAGGGTTCAGTATATTTTTATCGATTAAAAACAGGGCAATCACCGCAAATGCGTTGTTGAAAAAATGAGCTGCAACCGGCAGCCAGATGGTGCCACTCCAAATTAACAGGTAGCCGAACATTACGCCCAGCAACATACGTGGCACAAAACCATAAAACTGGATATGCAGTGCGCTGAACAGAATGGCTGAAATCCAGATTCCCCAATGGTAGCTTTTGGTCCAGTTGGTAAAAATACGCTGGATGACCCCGCGGAAAAGGAATTCTTCGCCGATGGCCGGTAAAAGGGCCACCATAAAAAGGTTGAACACGAGTCCGCCGGTGGTTTCCACTTTTAAAAATGCCTCGGTGAGTTCAGCCGCGTTTTCTTCGGCATTTTTCATCCATTGCTCCATGCCTGAAAGCCACTCGGGGAGGTGCATCTGCAGGTTCCATTCACCAATAAAATTAATGAGCGGCAGTACCACAATTACCAAAACAGCTACGAGAAAGACGGAGGTGGATGTAACTTTTTTATTGATAAGCAGGTATTCGGTAATTTTGCCGTGAAACAGCCAACCCAGCACAAACGGCGGGATAATAAACAACCCGATGGATTGCGCTACCTGGAAATATTTCAGGGCACTGAGGCTTTGCGGATCGCTCAAATCGTTGATGTTGGGGATGTCCGCTATGGAATCTATCCCGAAGACCGGGATGGCAATAATCATGGAAATTAACAGGAAAGCCAGGAAGCTGACCAGGATAACAAGGGCTGAAAACATCAGTTGCGGGAATGGTTTCATTCCCCGGAATGCAGTAGAAAGCATGTTCATAATTTTTTACGGCAAAGATAATGGAATCGGGAAATTACGAAGGGCAGCGATTTAGGGTGATTTAATCTTTTCAGAAGTTCAACACTTCCTTCAGGTTTTTATAGCCAGTTTTGCTCACTTTTAATTTGGTTTTGTCGTGCAGGATAACAATATAGGATTCTTTTTCGTATTGCTGCAGTTGGTTGATCTCATCCACTTTTACAATATACGAACGGTGAATGCGAATAAAATTCTGAGGGTCCAGCGCACTTTCAAAGTACTTCATTGTTTTTTGTTTCATAAAGTGGCTTTCTTTGGTGTAAATCATCACATAATCATCCATCGATTCGATGTACCGCACCTGGTCCACCGGGATGATATGGATTTTATGGCGGTCTTTCACTACAATCCGGCCCAGAAATTCTTCCCGCGGATAGTTGCTCACTTTCTCAGCGACATCCGAATCTGTTCCTTCGGCGCTAATACGCTCCGCCACTTTTTCAATGGCTTCCGTCAGCCTTTCCCTCGAGTAAGGTTTCAGTAAATAGTCGGCGGCATTGTATTCAAAAGCTTTTAAAGCATATTGATCGTATGCAGTGGCAAAAATGATGTGTGGTTTATGCTCTAATAGCTCCAGCAGTTCAAACCCGGTAATTTTGGGCATCTGGATGTCGAGAAAAATCAGGTCGGGTTTTAATTCGTTGATCATTTTTACTCCCTCGAAACCGTTTTTGCATTCAGCAATAATTTCGATAATATCGTTGTCCTTCAGGAACGATTTTAACAGGTTGCGGGCCAGTTCTTCGTCTTCAACAATAATGGTGCGTATTTTATCAGGCATAGCAATTTATTTTTGTGGAATAGCCAATTTTACTTTAAATTCTTTTTTATTGTCTTCAACCTTCATCAGCATAGGGTTGTCGTAAATAATCTGGAGCCGGTCGCGGATATTGCGCAGCCCGATTCCTTCCCCTTTTTTACTGATTGAGTCGGGGTCGTAATTGTTGGTGATGGTTATTTCCAGCACATTGCCCCTGAGGGTACCGCGTGTAACAATGTCCACAGGTTCGGTAGCCTCGTAAACGCCGTATTTAATAGCATTTTCGTACAACGGCTGCAAAATCATGTTCGGAATTTGTGCTCCCAGACAATTTTCATCCACTTCGAAAACCGGGTTGAGTTGTTCGCCGAACCTTACTTTTTCAATCTTCAGGTAGAGTTGATTGTTTTTGAGCTCCTCCCTGAACGGTACCTTGTCAATCTGATCGTGTTTGAGCGAATAGCGCATAAGCGATGAAAGGTTGATGACCATTTCCTGCGCTTTTTCGGGATTGGTCATGGTGAGCGACGAAATGCTGTTGAGGCTGTTAAACAAAAAGTGTGGATTGATTTGCGATTTCAGTGCATGGAGCTCAGCCTCTTTCACGAGCGATTTCAGTTTGCCTTCGTTCCGGAGTTTATCTTTAAATCCCTGGTAATAGTTTACCGCATAAAAGAAAATTACGTAGGTGAGATAAAGCATGTATCCGCCAAAAATATTGATTGCCAGGTTGTTGTCAATCCATTGGTCGGGGTAGGGATGGAGTAGTTTTATGAGCACTATGCCAAAGTACAGCCAGATAAAAACGATTATGCTGGCGGCAATAAGGTGCGACAGGATAACCCGGCCGGGGCTGTGATTTTCGAGGGTGCTGAATTTAATAACATACCAGATGGGAGTGCCGATGATGGCAAAAGTAAAAGGCAAAGCTATTGCTTCGGATATTGCCATGCCCGGGTCGAAACCGTAAGCGAGCCATTTAAGCAAAACGCTGCCTGTCAGAATAGTCAGCCAGACCAGGATATAATAAATTGCGAGCCTGGGACTGGAAATAAATGGGTGTTTAAAATCCATAATTGATTAAGTTAAAAGTCTCACAGAGATGTATCCGGTGGCAAAAGTAAAAAGTTCAGTTTATTATTTAGCATCTTCATGAGCAGAAAATCAATTGCCTTAACTGAATTTTACTTCTACTCCGCCAAAAGCGCTGAATCCTTTTATGATGAGGGTTTTTGAGGGATCGCAGCTTACTTCGTGAACGGACATGCCCCGTTTGTCGGCAAAAGCGCCAAAAATGGTAGTTACTTCGTTTTTCACTGTCCAGTCGGGCGGGACTTTGAACCCCGAGCCTCCGAAAATACTCACACAATCGATAATGGCGCCGTTTTCTGAAAGTTTTGCCTGTCTTAAATCATACTCAGCACCGCCAAACATGGTGGTTACTTTTCCTCCAAAAAAGTTTTGTGAATTCACAAAAATTTCCCTTCCTCCAAAAATGACAAAATCATCGAAGTAATCCATGCCGTATTTGCCCCGGTCGGAAATAGGTGGTTGGTTACGGCTTCGCTGGGTTACCAGCAAAACCACGCCCACCCCGATAATCATTAACGGAAAACCTATGCGCCGCAATGCATAAGGGATGTGAACTATTTCGGGAACCAGGAAAAAACCACCGATGACGACCAGTATGGTGCCCGCAATTTTATTTCCTGCAATAATGGAGAAAACCCCAATCCCGATTAGCAGCATTTTCCACGAAACCAGGATATCGGTCCATATATCGGGAATGAAATCCAGCTTTACAAGTATCCAAAATAACCCTACAACGATTAAAAATATCCCAAACATTATCCGTTTGTTCGATCCATTTTCTTTTTCCATTTTTTCCATTTTTTAATTTTAAGCCCTCGTTTTGTTTCCCAAACCCCTCGTGATGGTTGAAAAAGATGTAATAATATGTTTTGGTTATATGAACCTTGCTATCATTGCAATGCCCAGTCCGATTAGAATTGCCGGCAGTAAAAATGAGATGGTAATTTGCGGGAAGAAAAATATTTTTGGTATAAGGAACAACCCGCCGGCAATGATTAAAACAATTCCAAAAGATCGCCGGCCTGCCATTAGCAGTAATCCAACGATGATAAGCAACACTTGCCACGAAAAGATAAAATGCCCGAGTTCAGTAAAAACAGTGCGGAAGGGATAAAAAATTTGTTTCAGGTGAATGTGCAGGAAATCATAATGAATTCCGATTTTCCGGAGTAGCCAGAACATTCCGATCCCAATGAGTACAAATGCCAGTACTGTTCTTGAGTTATCTTTCTGTGGTACTTTTTCCATGTAGCTGTTCTTTATTTGCCTAACAAATATAAAAAACAGGAACAAGGCCTGTCACTTAACATTCGGTTAACACAGGGAATGAATCGGTAAAAAGTTTTATTTCCCTGTAAAAGACCCATTGGGCTCCAAATTATATAAACGCTTTGTATTCAGGAAAGTTTGCATTTAGCTTTCCTTGCCTTTGTACGTTAAATACGCTGATTACATGAGATTATTGAGCCTCAGAAAAAATCATGATTATTCCCTGCCCTTATTTCTTTTTTTGCAGATTGGCCCAGGAGTCGCGTAACGGAACCGTTCGGTTAAATACCGGCTTTTCCGGGGTGGAATCGTAATCCACGTTAAAATACCCTTTCCGTTCAAACTGAAAATGGTCGAGCGGTTTTGCATTTTTTACAAACGGTTCAATGTAACATTCGGGCAATATTTTTAACGATTCCGGATTGAGGAATTCTTTAAAGTCGGTGTCTTTATGTCCGCTTGGATTTTCATCGTTAAACAGGCGGTCGTACAACCTTACTTCGGCTTTTACTGCATGTTGAGCAGAAACCCAGTGAAGGGTGGCTTTTACTTTCCGTCCGTCGGGTGAATTGCCTCCCCTGGAAGCAGGGTCATACGTGCAGCGAAGTTCTGTTATTTCACCTTTTTCATTTTTTACCACCTCGTTGCAGGTAATAAAGTAAGCGTAACGTAATCTTACTTCGCGACCGGGGGCGAGCCGGAAGAATTTGCGTGGCGGGTCTTCCATAAAATCGTCGCGTTCGATAAAAATTTCGCGCGCGAACGGCACTTTGCGTGTCCCCATTTCCGGATCCTCGGGGTTATTGATGGCATCCATCTCTTCGGTTTGGTCTTCGGGGTGGTTGGTAATTACCACCTTCAGCGGGTTCAAAACTCCCATCACACGCTGGGCTTTTTTGTTCAGGTGGTCGCGCACGCTGTGTTCGAGCAGCGAAACATCAATCATTCCATCCACTTTGGTTACCCCGATACGGTCGGAGAAGTTACGGATGGATTCGGGTGTAAACCCTCTGCGGCGCAAACCTGACAGGGTGGGCATGCGCGGATCGTCCCAGCCACTTACATATCCTTCTTTTACGAGCTCCAGCAGCTTCCGTTTACTCATAATGGTATAGGTGAGGTTCAGCCGGGCAAACTCAATCTGGCGGGGACGGTAGTCCGATTCTTTCAGCTGATCGATGAGCCAGTCGTACAGCGGGCGGTGCACTTCGAATTCGAGGGTGCATATGGAGTGGGTAATTCCCTCCCAGTAGTCGCTCTGTCCGTGAGCAAAATCGTACATAGGATAAACACACCATTTATCGCCTGTGCGGTGGTGATGAGCTTTTAAAATCCGGTAGATAAAGGGATCGCGCATGTGCATGTTGGGCGAAGCCATATCGATTTTGGCACGCAGCACCCGCGAACCTTCTTCAAATTCGCCGGCAGTCATTCGTGTGAATAAATCGAGGTTCTCATCAACGGAGCGGTTCCGGTAAGGGCTTTCCTGTCCGGGGCGGGTGGGGGTGCCTTTTTGTTTGCTGATGGTGTCGGCATCCTGGTCGTCCACATAAGCTTTGCCCTCTTTTATTAAACGGATGGCAAAATTGTGCAGCTTATCAAAATAATCGGAGGTGAAAAAAAGCCGGTCTTCCCAGTCGAACCCAAGCCAGCGGACATCCTTTTTGATGGATTCTACATACTCCATCTCTTCTTTGGTGGGGTTGGTGTCGTCGAACCGAAGGTTGCATTTGCCGCCAAACTTTTCGGCAATACCAAAGTTCAGGCAAATCGACTTGGCATGGCCAATGTGCAGGTAACCATTGGGCTCCGGGGGAAAACGGGTGTGCACCCTTCCGTCGTTTTTACCCGCTTTCAGGTCTTCTTCAATCTGCAAATGAATAAAATTCGATTTTTTTGCCGGTTCTTTGTTTTCTGTATTGTTTGCCATGATGTCATTTTTTATCCGCTGGTTTTCAAAGTCCACAAAATTAAAAAAAGGTTTCTCAGAATGATTATCGCTTTGGGAATTTCTTTGTTTTTGTCACTTATTCTTAATTTCGCCGGAAAAAGGATGGGAATCATTGAAATAGAAGGGATGCATTTTTACGCATACCACGGCCATTTTGAAGCGGAACGCGTGGTGGGCAACGAGTTTTTGGTAGATGTCTCCCTCGAAACCGACTGTTCGCGGGCTGCAGCGACCGACAACCTGGAGGATGCCCTGAACTACCAGGCAGTTTTTGACCTGGTTAAAAAGGAGATGCAGGTGAAATCGCACCTGCTGGAGCATGTTGCCCAACGGATATTGGATGTTTTATACGTTGAGTTTCCAACGGTAAGGAAAGTGAAAGTAAAGGTTTCAAAACTCAATCCGCCCATGGGCGGCGAGATTGGAAAAGCCAGCGTTACTTTGTCGCGTTAAAACGGCTTTATTTCCAATTGGTAATTTTTAACTCCCGGCATCACCCGGTATTTTTGGAGTTGCCTGATGGCAGTCCCACCCACACCCGTCACTTCGTAATCTACATTTAGAATCGTATTTTTCGATTCTTTTAACTGATAGGTGTAAACAGCCCTGTCCAAATGGTCTGTTGCATATTTATGCAGGCTGAAATTCAATAATTCATTGCTTTTTATCAGCAGCCCGTTTCCGTTTTCATCATGAACTTTCAGCCAGCGGACATCGGTGCGGTTGCCGTAATCCTGCGGGATGATGTATGAAACGTACATTTTATCTGCGTCGGATTGATATAATCCCACTTTTGCACCGGTTTTACGGTCGGGGTAGGTTTCAAACGGGCCGCGGCCGTACCATTCCACCTGGTTGAATGATTTTGGCAACTCAAATTGCAACCCGGCTTTTGGCAGCATGTCGGGCATCGGGCCGTGCGGGATGATTTCCTGCTTAAGCTGAATGGTGCCGTCGGCCAGGAAAGTCCACACCTCATTCCGTTCGAACCCGGAAGTATTCTGCCCGTGTGTCATTTTTATTTCAGGGTTCAGCGATGAGTGGGAAAATGCGTTGATTTGGACGGACACTTCCGCATCCGATTTTTGTTCCACCCGGATATTATCCACCCGGGAATCCATGTCGGTTAATCCCAGCGTGCGTAATTGATTGTCGATGCTCCGGCCCAGGCCCGGTGTGTAGTTCCGGTCCCTGAACTGGTAACTGCCCCACGGATCGGTATCGTTGGCCAGCGGCGCCCGCCACACATTAAATCCAGGCCCTTTTTCAAGGTATTCCTTTCCGTTAAATTGAAGGGAAACAAAATGCCCCGTTTTTTTGTCGATTTTGTATTGAAACTGTTCTCCTTTTATTACAAGTTCCCGGTCATTTCCGTTTGCCCGGATCTCTCCTTTCGCTTCTGAAATTTCATTTTGAACCGTTTTGCCCGGAATTATAAATTGTTCCCAGGCAACTTCGTAACCGGCTTTTTCCCAGTTTGTATCTTCTTTCAACTGAAACGAGACAAGCAGGATTTTTTCGCTGTCTTCATTTTCACCGGGCTCCCATTCGTATGGAATTTCAATCTCTTTTGCTTCTTGTGCCGGTACATCCAAAAGTAACTTTCCAAATTGTGTAACTTTCCCGTTTTCAGTTAATTCCCAGCTTGCTGTCAGTTCGTTTAAATTTTTAAAATGATGGCGGTTTATGATTTTGAACAAGCCTTTTTCCAGGTCGATGGCTTCTGTTTTTACCGGCTGCCCCGATTTTTTGATTTGATGGATTTCCGGCTGTATTTCGCGGTCGGGCCAGATAATTCCGTAAGTACGCCCTCCCAATCCTACGGCAAAAAAGTCATCCTCCTTTAAGTCGTTTTCAAAATCAAGTGCCAGCACTGCCTCTTCCGTATTGGTTTTCAGTTCAGAAATTGAAACGGCTTTGTCAAAAATTGTTACATCATCCATCACCATTTTCGACATCCGCCCTGAATACTCGCCCTGGTCTTGCGTATCCGCCTCCCTTCCAATGCATAACGGAAACGGGGAGTGGTTGATTTTTTCAGTAAATTTTCCGCCGGCCACCAACTGGTCGTCAATAAAAAGCTGCAGTTTTTCCCCGTCGTAAATCCCGGCTACGTGATGCCAGTTTCCGTACCAGTTTTCATCTACTTTGGCTTTTATTGAGATCCGTTCACCACTGTAAATGTAAAACTCCAGACTTTCTGGCGAATCCATCCGGATTCCAAATTGCGAACTGCCTTTGGAAATGAACGTGTTTGGTTGCGGTATTTCATACGGTTTCACCCAGAATCCAATGGAGAGCTGGTTGCCGGTAATGTTGAGGCTGCTGTCGCGGTAAAATTCCACCCAGTCGTCGTGCCCTGAAAATTCCAGTCCGCGCCCGGTTTTTCCATCAGTAAAAACGGGCCTCCCCATAATTTGCCCGTCGTTTTTCTTTGGCGAAAGATCGGGTAAATTCCATCGCGGGGTATTGATCCCCGGGCTGATCCAGTCCCAGATAGCGCCACCGGTAAGCCGCGGATATTTCCAAATCAGTTCCCAGTATTCGTCCATTCCGCCCAATCCGTTTCCGGTGGCGGCTAAATATTCGTCCATGAATGAAGGGCGCTGGTCTTCAGCAGGCAATACTTTCCCTTCGGCCAGGTTTTTCACCTGGTAAGGAATCCAGTAGCGCGGCCCGGTTAAATCTTCAAACGGAATGTAAAACCGGTTTCCGCCGTACATCCAGGCCGGACGGCTCGGGTCGATCTTTTTACCGGTTTTTATCACTTCGTGAATATTTTCACCGCTTCCCGATTCGTTTCCGGCGCTCCAAACCACCACCGACGGATGGTTACGATCGCGGAAAATCAGCTTGCGGCTGCGGTCGCGGTACATTTCGGTCCAGTCCGGATTTTCTGACAAGTGAATGTTGGCATGGGCTTCATCCCCCACCTCGTCGATAATGTACATTCCCAGTTCATCGGCCATTTCAATGTATTCCGGCGAGGGAGGGTAGTGCGATGTGCGCACGCAGTTGATGTTGAATTGCTTCATAATAAGCAAGTCCTTTTTGAGCGTTTCTGCCGGAACCGCCTGCCCGTGCTCCGGATGGTGCATGTGGCTGTTTACTCCGTTTAGTTTTACCGGCACCCCGTTAATTTTCAGCAGATTGTCGGCCAGTTCCACCTCGCGGAAACCAAACCGGTGGGAGAAAGCCTCCAGGGTTTCCCCGTTTATATCCTTTAGCTCAACGAGAAGGGTGTAAAGGTTGGGAAATTCTGCCGACCATTTTTTCGGATTATCAACGCGGGAAGACATGGTAATTTTTTTATTGGAACCACCAGCTGTTTTAATATTGAATGATTGAATTCCATCGTTTAAAACAGATTGATTCTGTTCATCCAGCACGTCGATTTCCAGGGTGGTGGAGGATGCATTTCCGGAATTATTATGAATGTCTGTCTCCACCACAAGCGTGGCATCGTGGTAATCCGCATCCAAATCGGTCATCACATAAAAATCGTGGATAAAGGTTTTGGGCTGAGCATAGAGTTTTACGTCGCGATAAATGCCCGAAAGCCGCCACATGTCCTGGTTTTCAAGGTAAGAGCCGTCGGAAAAACGAATGACCTGAACCGACAAATCGTTTTCACCGGGTTGAATAAAGGGAGTGATGTTAAATTCAGCCGGTTCAAAACCGCCCTGGTTGTACCCCACCTTTTTGCCGTTCACCCAAATGTAGGCAGCCGATTTTATGCCCTCGAAACGGAGCTTCACCTCCTTGTTTTTCCAACCGGAAGGAATGTTGAATGTGCGTTTGTAGCAGCCGACCGGGTTGTAATAATCGGGAATTTTGGGCGGATCGCTTTCAAAAGTAAGCGCGATGTTGCGGAATTTCGGATGTCCGTAACCTTCCATTTGCCAGTTGGACGGCACTTTTATTTCGTCCCAGTTTTTTACGTCGAAACCGGGGTCCCAAAAATTTTCGGGAACCTGCCCGGGCGTTTTCACCCATTTGAACTTCCACTGCCCGTTAAGCAACCGGTAGTTTTCACAACTGTTTTTGTCGTTTTTCAGTGCTTCCGTCTTACTTGAATACGGAACATGAAAGGCATGGGGGCTGGTTTGCCCTTTTTCAAAAATGGCCGGGTTTTGCCAGTCGGTTGAAAGAAATTCTACTTCCTGCGAAATGATTGTTTGATTCAAAAAAATCATCAGGAAAAACAAGGAAAGAAAACGGTTCATATCAAAAGGTTTACTGGTTTACTATTTTCTCAACAAAATTAAAAGAAATTTTTTACCGGCACCGAAAATAAAAACTCCGGTTACATGATTCATAATTCATTCTGACGTTGGAAAGTTATCATCCCGGCTGCTATCTGTGAAATTCATTAAAATAGCTGGTGGGAGTGTATCCGGTATTTCTTTTAAACGTACGGTTAAAATTGGACAGGTTGTTGAATCCGCTTTCAAAGCAAACCTGCGAAACAGCAAGTTTGCCCTCGGTGAGCAGTTTGCAGGCATAACTGATGCGCATGTCGGTTACATATTCCGAAAGCGACTTTCCGGTTTTCTCCCTGAAAAAGCGGCAAAATGCGGAGGGGTGAAGATGGGCGATTTGAGCCACTTTTTCGAGCTCGATTTTTTGTTGGTAACCGGTATTTAAAAAGTGTAAAACCTTGGTGAGGCGGTCGTTTGTGAAGTCATGTTCCTGCTGGTGATAAAGTTCTCCGGCCAGCAGTTTGTAATCATCTGTTTGAGCCATGTTGTGTAAAAGTTTCAGCAGTTGAATCACCCGGTTGAACCCGGTGCTTTGGGCAATTTTAATCATTTGTTTTCCCGCTTTTTCTGCAAATGGAGGCAGAAAACGAATGCCCCTCGAAGCACGTGCGAACAACTCCTGTATGGCATGAAACTCGGGATACTGAAAAATGGGCTCCCTGGACAAATCGCCGGGAAACTGTACAACAATATAGTTGATTTTTTCCCGGCTTTCTTTTCGGTGGTATTTTTCGTCGCTTCGCCAAAAATGGGGCAGGTTGCTCCCCAGTAAAGCAAGGTCGCCCGAGTGGAACTGCTCAATGTGGTCGGCCACAAAGCTGGTTCCCGTGCCGTCGATTACATACAATATTTCGTATTCGCTGTGGAAATGCCAGGGATAAGTGAAATGGGGTTTTTTTTGCCATTTCACTTTTACTGCCGACCGCAGCGGAAATTCAATATGTTCCTGCATTACCTTCATAACTTCAATATTAGCAAAAAAGTTAATTCAGTACAACATCTTGCTAAAAAAATACTTTTTAATAATCCCGGAATTCAGTTAATTTGAAATGTAATATCTTTATATTATGGCTTAATGACAAAAACCGGGTAATTTGGCCAGTGACGGAAGA
>CAYRBS010000041.1:12870-14155 GCA_964422335.1 uncultured Mariniphaga sp.
TCTTTATATTATGGCTTAATGACAAAAACCGGGTAATTTGGCCAGTGACGGAAGATTACCAAAAACAGGATTTAGGAGTCCAAAATATTATAATTATGAGAATGATACTTTTAATATTTTTACTATTTGTTTCTTCCACCCTTTTTGCACAGGAACTGGCAAAATTTACGGTTGAAACAGAGGAAGACCGCATTGATGCACCGGTTTCGGTAACGCTCGACGGATTGAATTACAATACCGATGAAGGCAATTTGGTATTGTACGAAATTACCGCAGCAGGTGAAGAACTGGTTCCCAGTCAACTTGAAACGGGCCATTCAGCGCGGCTTTGGTTTGTTTTGAAAGGGGTTTCATCAAAGAATTCAGAACGGATTTTTGTGTTGAAACAACAGCAGCAGTCTGCCGGTGACGTAAAGGAACCGGAAGTGGTTTTGAAAAAAAGGCATAAAGATCTCAGTCTGCTGGCAAACGATCAACCGGTTTTGAATTACCGTTTTGGTACCACCTATCCGCCCGATGGAATCGATCCGCTGTTCAAACGTTCAGGGTTTATTCATCCGTTGTGGTCGCCCGGTGGCGAAGAGTTGTCGCGTATTCAACCACCCGATCATTACCACCATTATGGTATTTGGGGCCCCTGGACCAAAACGCATATTGATGATCGCGAAGTGGATTTCTGGAACCTCGCTAAAGGGCAGGGGACCGTTAAGTTTGCCGAATTTTTATCAGAAGAGAAAGGAGCGGTATTCACCGGTTTTCGCACCCTGCAGCAGCACATCGATTTTGGCGCCCGGGGCGAAGACCAGGTGGCGATGAACGAGATACTGGATGTGCGGGTGTGGAATACCCATGAGAAAGTGTGGGTGATTGATTACACCACGTCGCTGAACAGTCCGCTGGAAAACGGAATTATGCTGGATGCTTACCGGTACGGTGGGGGAATTGGTTTCCGGGCCACCGAAAAATGGCATAAAGACAATTGTACAGTGCTTACCTCCGATGGCAAAACCCGCGCTGATGCTGACGGCTCTTTCGCACGCTGGTGTATTGTGGAAGGCGAATCAGGCACAGATGAAGGCCGTTCGGGAATATTGTTCCTGAGCCACCCTTCCAACCGGATGCACCCTGAACCCATGCGCGTTTGGCCGCTCAATGCCAACGGCGGGCGGGGTGATTTGTATTTCGAATTTGTGCCCATCCGCCATGAGGACTGGAAGCTGGAGCCTTTACGCGACTATACGCTGAAATACCGGATGGTGGTTTTTGATGGCGAAATGGATGCCGA
>CAYRBS010000042.1:0-1292 GCA_964422335.1 uncultured Mariniphaga sp.
TTCCGGCAGGTATGAAAAAGAAGCATATTGTTTTTCCCCCGTTCAGTTAAAGGAACTGAAAACAGCGATGCCCCTGCAATGCCTGCGGTAATTCCGGGAATTACTTCAAAATGAAGGTTGTTATCTTTACAAAACCTGATTTCTTCTGCACCCCGGCCAAAAATCATCGGATCTCCGGTTTTCAGCCGCACCACCTTTTTGTTTTTCCCGGCCCAATGCAAAAACTGCCGGTGAATTTCATTTTGCCGTTCAACCGGATTTTGCCCGTCGTTGTTCCACTTTCCAACGTATTTCAGCACCGCACCGGGTTGCGCCAGCTTCAGCATTTCGTCGCCAATCAGGGCATCGTGCAAAACCACATCGGCATTTTGCAGTCTGTTTAGCGCTTTCACAGTCAGCAACTCAGGGTCACCCGGACCGGCGCCAACAATGGATATCAAATGCGGTAGGCCCATTCCTGCAACTCTTTTAAATAATCCATCGGGCTGGGGTATTTAAATGAATAGCCCAGTCGCTGAATCAGTTTATCGCTGTTTACCACTTTGTAATTTTCGGGAACATCAACAAATTCAGGAGGCGGCAAATCACTCACTTCCGCTGCCTTGGAGTAAAACTCTTTTTTGGTGGGATGCACCGGACTGCAGGCATTAAAAACCTCGCCCCAAATATCTTTTTCAATAATTCCGGAAAGGATGTTTACACAATCTTCGCGGTGAATAAGGTTTACCGGAGTGTTCGCCGGCACATTTTTCTTCCCTGCCAGAAACCGGCCCGGGTTCCGGTCGGCGCCAATCAATCCGCCAAACCGGACAACAGTAGTTTGAAAACCGTTTTCGGCCAACAGCAGTTTTTCTGCCGCTAATACAGCACGGCCACCCGGTTTTTCGGGAACACTCTCTTCTCCTTCGCGTGCATCAGCATTGGTGGATGCATAAACCGAAGTAGAAGAAACAAACAGCACTTTCGGAATTTTCATTTGCCGGATGAGCTCAATAATTTTATTGATTTGTTCAGGAAAAACGTCGGTGATGTTCTCCACCCTTTTGGGCGGAATGGCAATGATTAACACATCGGTATTAAAAAAACTGAAATAGTCAATAACGACCTTCCCGGGTTCAATCAGGATATAAAACGGCTGAATTCCGGTGAATTCGAGTTCGTTGTAACGATGCATCGTTCCGGTGGAACCTTTCACTATATATCCTTTTGACAACAGGCTTTTGCCCAGTTCGGTACCCAGCCAGCCGCATCCTAATATTGATATTATTTTACGCATTCTTTCTGATTTTTAG
>CAYRBS010000042.1:1392-14144 GCA_964422335.1 uncultured Mariniphaga sp.
CTAATATTGATATTATTTTACGCATTCTTTCTGATTTTTAGAGTTAATTATTGTTCCCTTTATTTCGTTATTTCGTATCTGCCCGCGAACGGGCAGGAAATCTCCGTATCAAAACAGATTCCTCCTCCTTCGTCGTGCCAATGACCGGTTTTGTTCGGGGCTTCGACTTTCCCAAGTCGAAGGGATTGTGACGGACTTTCCAACGTCCGACTCCCCAATTTGTCATCACTTCATTATGCCCAATAAAAAATTGGGTGGAAACCCGAAATGCCATCAGTGCCGAAACTCCTTCCCTTCCTTAATTTCTTTCACGTAATTTTTACGAATCACAAAATCGCCAAACCGCTCGCCATTTTTCCGCGATTCAGCAAAATCCTTAAACACCGGATCCAACTCCCGAAGGATTTCGGCTTCGGAAATGTTTTCACGGTATAAATTATTCAACCTGTCGCCGGTAAAACTTCCGCCCAAATAGAGGTTGTAGTAACCGGCTGATTTGCCAATCAGGCCTATCTCGGCCAGCGAAGGCCTGCCGCAGCCATTGGGGCAACCCGTCATCCGGATTACAATCTCTTCTTTTATCAGTCCGTATTTTTCAATAAGTTCCTCAAGTTTTGTCACCAGTCCGGGCAAATACCGTTCTGCTTCGGCAAAAGCCAGCGGGCAGGTAGGCAATGCCACACAGGCAATGGAATTTTTTCGCAACCCGGAAAGGCTTTCCGGCGAAACGCGATGCTCTTTCAGAATAGCATTTACTTTCTTTTTCACCGTTTCTGAAACCCCCGCAATGATAACATTCTGGTTTCCGGTTAAAATAAAATTTCCATCGCTTATCCGGGCCACCTCCCGCAGGGCAGTTTTTAATTCTTTTTCACCGGAATTTTGTACCCTGCCACCTTCTACAAAATACGTGAGATGCCATTTACCATCCGTCCCCTTTTTCCAGCCGTACTGATCGCCGTTGCGGGTAATTTTAAAAGGTTTGGATTTTTGAAGGGGATAACCGAGCCGTTTCTGTAATTCATCTACAAACCAATCCAGCCCCCGGTGGTCGATGGTATATTTTAACCGTGCCTGCTTCCGGTCTTTGCGGTTGCCAAAATCGCGCTGTACTTCCACTACTTTTTCTGCCAGCTCAATCACATTTTCGGGTGTGCAGTAACCTATCACATTTCCGGTCCGCGGATAGGTTTCCGGAATACCAAAAGTCGAGCCCAAACCACCGCCAACAACCACGTTGTAACCTGTAATTGCGCCTTTTTCCACAATGGCGATAAAACCAAGATCCTGCGAAAAAATGTCGCAATCGTTATGGGGCGGAATGATAATACCAATTTTAAACTTACGCGGCAAATAGCGGTCGCCATAAAGCGGCTCGACTGTTTTTTTGCTATCGGCTACCTGTTTATTATCAAGCCAGATTTCGTGATAGGCTTTTGTTTTTGGCAGCAGGTGCGCACCTACCCTTTTTGCCAAATCAATTACTTCCGGATGCAGGGGCGATTCAGCCGGATTGGCATGGCACATCACATTCCGGTTCACATCGCCGCAGGCAGAAATAGTATCGAGCAAACTTTCATTAATTTCCTGAATGGTTCTTTTCAGGTTTCTTTTCAGTACACCATGCAGCTGAAAGGTTTGCCGGGTGGTCATTTTCAACGTTCCGTTTGCATATTTACCGGCCAGCGCATCCATATTTAACCACTGTTCAGGGGTAACCACCCCACCGGGCATCCGTACCCGGATTAAAAACGACCAGGCCGGTTCCAGCTTCTGATGTTTTCTTTCTTTTTCAATGTCGCGGTCAGACTGCTGGTAAATCCCGTGGAATTTGGAAACCTGCCGGTCATCGGGAACAATGGAACCGGTAATCGGATCAGCCAGACTTTCGGCCAATGTTCCGCGTAAAAAGTTGCTGTCGTATTTTATCTTTTCAACTTCCGAGAGTTCTTCCCAGTTAATTGTTTCACTCATAAATTGTACTGTTTTTAGTAAACATCCACCTGGAAGCGATTTTCGCGTTTCAGGTTTTTAATATATTTTTCTGCCTGTTCTTCGCTAATTCCGCCTTCTGATTGAATAATATCCAGCAACGTTTTGTTCACATCTTTGGCAAGATTTCGCCTATCGCCACACAGGTAAACAAAAGCGCCATTTTCAATCCATTGGAATATTTCCTTTTGATTTTCAACAAGTTTGTGCTGAACATATATTTTTTCTTCCTGGTCTCGCGAAAAGGCAACATCAATTCTTTCGAGAAGTTTCTTTTCCCTCATTTTCAGCCATTCAGACTGGTACAAAAAGTCGGATTGAAACCGGCGGTCGCCAAAGAAAAGCCATGTATTTCCGGCAACTCCCAAACTTTCGCGCTGCTGCATAAAAGCACGGTACGGGGCAATTCCGGTTCCTGCTCCCACCATAATAATTTTGGCTCCATTTGCGGGCAGCCTGAATCCTGGATTCTTTTCAATATAAATCGGAATTTCATCGTCCAGGTCAATAGAACCGGCCAGATGTGAAGAGCATGCTCCGTAACGCTTTCGGTTTTTCTTTTCAAAATTTACTACCGAAACCGTGATATGAACCTCCTCACCCACATGCTCCATACTTGAAGAAACAGAATACAAACGCGGGGGCAGCGGCCTCAGAATTTCTACCAGTTTATTTACATTCCAGTCAAAAGGAAAATCCTCCAGCAAGTCGAGTAAATCACTGCCATACAAGTATTCATCCAGTTTTTTATCGTCATCCAGCATCTTTTTGAGATCCCGGTTTTTTGTCTGCTCAAAATACTTCTGTAACAGGTCGAAAGTTACCACTGTAATCTCGTAATGGTAGGTGAGCGCATTCAGCAACGTAACGTCTTCCTCTCCCAACGAAAGTTTTTTCTCGGGCCCAACGCCTGTTTTCTGAATAATTTGGTCAACCAGTTCGGGTGGATTTTTAGTAAATATCCCGACGGAATCTCCGGGCTCGTAAGTCAATCCCGAATCTTCAAGGGAAAGTTCCAGATGATAAACTTCTTTATCAGAATCGCGGCCGGTAATTCTGACTTTCTCGAGCACAGCAGCCGGAAAAGGATTCTTTTTTGAGAATTCCCTGACCGGTGCTTCGGCAGAAGTAACAACTGCCGGTTCTGCCACAGGTGTTTCAATAGTGCTTGCTGTTTTGGCCGGAGCTAAATTCAACAAGAGGTTGTTCATCCAGACTTCGGCAGCAACATCATAATCCACATCGCATTTTGTGAGCGGAGTAACGGAGGATGCACCACTTTTTTTAATGGCATTATAAATTTCTTCGCCGGTTTGGCAGAAATTCCGGTACGATTTATCGCCAAGTGCAAGCACCGAAAAAAACACATTTTCAAGCTTTGGAAGACGTTTTCCGGTTACAAACTTGTGGAAATCCTCAGCCATATCAGGCGGTTCGCCTTCTCCATGTGTACTAACAATAATCGCCACATTTTCCTCATCCTTTAGTTTTTTCGGATTGTAATCGTACATATTAAGCAGGTTCACCGCAACATTTTTAAACAGGGCTTTTTCCTTTAGCTTATTGGCCAGTTCGCGGGCATTGCCTGTTTCGGTACCATACAAAACGGTGAGATTGGCTTCCGCAGCATTCACAACGGTTTCCGATACGGAAGATTCTGCCTGAACAGCGCTGCCGTTTGCGCCTGCCAACCGGCCTTCCAGAAACCCGTTCAACCAAATAATTTGTTCGGTTGTCACATTTTTCACCAATTCATTTAAAGCAATTTTCTGCTTTTCACTTAATGGATTCGATTTACTACTCATTTTTATTTTTATGAAAATTATTTGTTAAAAATTCACTTATTTTATTTCGAAGCCGTATGGATTCGTAAACATCTTCTCCGTTGGAGCTAACCGCAACAGAAATATTTCCATTCCGGTAGATAGCAGGTGAAACAAACTGGCACAACGAAGGTTTATCGTGAATATTCACCAGCACCCCCGCTTCCCTGCAGTCGTCCACGATTTGCCGGTCGAGCGTTTCATCGTTGGTGCACGAGTAAAGCATCAGATAACCGGTTAAATACTTTTTATGGTAATCGGTTTCAAAAAACCGCACACCGCTTTGTTTGATTTCCGGGCAAACCTTTTTGGCCAGAATTTCTACTTCGGCATTGAACCGTTGCAGAATTTTCAATTTTTTCAGGGCGCTTTGATCGCCCCCCACAATCAAAATTTTCTGATTGGAAATATCTATGGCGATGGGAAGAAAGTTCTTTTGCATGTTGTTATCTTTTTAAATTTCATACTCGATGGGCGTATCTTTTACCCGCCCGAAATTGCTTTTATCCCAGGCCCGTTCGTGCAAAAAATAGAGCGCCATTTTGGTGAATAGTTCCACCCCGCCAATGGTAAAAGCCAAATGAACATTCCCCACCACAAACCAGGAGATGATAATCGTGTCAATGGTGCCAACCGTTCTCCACGAAATTGTTTTTACAATGCTCCGCCGCTTTTTTTCAACCATTTTTAATTTATTCCCTTCTTTTTCCATTGAACCGGTTTTAACACATTCAACTGATATAAAACAAAAAGCCCTTCCGCTGGTTGCAGAAGGGCCTCAGACCTTATTAAAACTATTCGCTATCTAATTATAATCCACCTTCTGCATAAAAATAATTTTACAACACATACACATCATACATGCCATGTCATTCATTTTTATGTCAGAAGAATAATTCATTGTTATTTCTTAATTTAATTATGTGACTTTTATCACAAAACGCTGGTGCAAATGTAAACGATTATTTTAAACATCAAATACTTTTAAGTCTTTTTTTAAATGAATTTAATTTTCGGGAAATTTTCCGGACAACACTTATTTGCGAACTCTCATTTTCTTCTGTGTTTAATTTTGAACAAATATTTTGTTTTTTCGGGGAAAAATTTCCACAGTTAGTTATGGAAATTACTTTTTGGAGCCAAAGCACACTGAATCATATTACACTCAAAATAAATAACTTAACCTTGAAAAAATCATTCAATTTACCGGATCATCTTTTTATGGCACAGTTTTTTCGTTAGGTAAAACAAACCAAAAATGAGAATTTTATGTTTCATGATTTTAATGCACACGGCTGGGGAATGGGCTGGGGCTGGTTCATCAGCCTCCTGATTATCGCCGCTTTTATTTGGGTGGTGGTAAAAGCCATCAACCGCTCCGGCCAATCGAAAGAAGAAGGCCATAAAAAGCCGTTGGATATACTGAAAGAGCGCTATGCAAAAGGCGAAATAGACAAAGAAGAATTTGAAGAACGTAAAAAAGATTTAACCTGAAATGGAAACATTAAAGTACCTTTTTGTTTTAAACGCTATCCTTTTAACCAGTTTTTTTTCAAACGCCCAGACCGACACTACGGTTTATCATATCACCCTGGAAGAACAAACGGTAAACAAAGCAGGAAAAGAAGTTACAGGAATGACGATCAACGGCACGATTCCCGGCCCCACGCTTCGTTTTAAAGAGGGAGATTATGCAGTTATTTACGTTGAAAATAAAATGAGCGAAGAAACCTCGATTCACTGGCATGGAATATTGCTGCCCAACTTCTTCGATGGGGTTCCTTATTTAAATACGCCTCCTATTATGCCGGGAGAAACCCAAAAATACGAATATGAATTGAAACAATCGGGCACCTACTGGTACCACTCCCATACCATGTTGCAGGAAGAAAGCGGGGTTTACGGTGCATTTGTCATCGAACCGCAGGAAGAATCATTGGATTATGATAAAGAACTGGTCATGGTATTATCCGACTGGACCAACGAAGACCCCATGAATGTTTTACGGAATTTAAAGCGGGGAAACGAATGGTACGAAATTAAAAAAGGAACCGCCACTCCGCTTAACCAGGTAATTGCCAGGGGAGCCCTGGGCGCCCAGCTAAACTTCTGGAAACAGCGGATGGAGGGAGCCGACATTGCCGATGTTTATTATCCGGCCTTTCTGATAAACGGAGAACAGGAACAGGAATACCCTGACTTCCAACCGGGGGAAAGGGTGAGGTTACGGGTTATCAACGCAGCTGCTTCCAGCTACTTTTGGCTTACTTTCGGAGGAGGAAATCCGACGATTGTTTCTGCCGACGGGCTGGATGTTGTGCCGGTTGAAAGGGATTATACATTGATTGGGATTGCAGAAACCTACGATTTTATTGTCACCATTCCCGAAAACGGCAAAACAGAAATCAGGGCCACCGCGCAGGACGGTTCCGGCGCCACTTCTGCCTATTTAGGAAATGGCCAGGTTCTTCCTGCCACCGATGTACCCAAACCAGATAAAATAGGCATGATGAAAGAAATGGCTCAAATGGATATGAAAATGGGCGCACCTGCTGCAAAATTTCAGCCTAAAAAAGATGACCCCCACAAAATGATGGAAAAATGGGGCATGCAAATGGACGGCGATATGGATATGGATGGAGATATGCAGATGGACAGCGAAAATGAAGGCGAATCCGGTGAAATGGATGGCGGAAATGACATGGATATGGACCATGATAACATGAATGAGGAGCAGGATGAAATGGACGATGGAAACGACATGGATATGGGGCAGGATGAAATGGACTCGGGAGCCATGGCAATGCGTTCTGAAATTGGTTACGACCATTTAAAATCGCCTGAAAAAACAACCTATCCGGAAGATGCCCCCGTAAAAGAGATTTTGCTGAACCTGACAGGAAATATGAACCGCTATGTATGGAGTATGAACGGGATTCCTCTGTCAGAAACCGATAAAATAAAAATCAAAGAGGGGGAAGTTACCCGTATTACCCTGAACAACCTCACCATGATGCACCACCCCATGCATTTGCATGGACACTTCTTCAGGGTTATCAATAAAAACGGGGAATACTCGCCCCTGAAACATACAGTGGATGTTCCCGCCATGGAAAAGGTAACCATTGAGTTTTACGGCGATGAATATGGCGACTGGTTTTTCCATTGCCACGTGCTGTACCACATGATGGGCGGAATGGCCCGGATTTTCAGCTATGATACCCCGCGCGATCCCCGGTTGGAAGATCATCCGGTTTCGGAGCTGATACATGAAACCAACCAGTACTATTCATGGGGAATGGCCGATGTTGCTTCCCACTTTGCTGAACTGAACCTGGTGAGCACAAACATCCGCAACCAGTTTAATTTAAACGTGGAATACGGATGGAACCAGCTTATGGAAGCAGAATTTACCTACCAGCGTTATCTGCACAGCTATTTAAGTGTTTTCGCCGGGGCAAATATCGAAAACGAAGAAAAATACAGTTTTGACGAAATACATCCGACTGCTGTTGCCGGAATCCGGTATTTCACACCTTACATGTTTCATTTGGATGTACGGCTGGACCATCAATTGCGTCCGCAGCTCAGCCTTGAAAAGGAGATGATGATTTTTCCACGGACCATCCTGTTCGGTGAACTGGAATACCAGGCAGATTTCGGATTGGTTAATACCCTCACAAATGAAACAACTGGCGAGCCGGTGGATTATATGGATGAATTAACCTGGTCGGTTGGGCTGGAATATTTATTATCAAGAAACTTTGCACTAATGGCTGCTTACGACAACCGTTTTGGGGCAGGTGCTGGACTGTCCATTCGTTTTTAATGTTTCTGCTGAAAAGAACCGGTGGCGTAGCAAAAATAAACAGCTAAAATAATTCATGCCCGGCGGCATCTTTTTCTCAACAAAAAATCCACCGGGCATTTTTGCCTCCTGTTTTGCTTTTGCAACACAACAAATTTGTTACTTTTAGCTGTTTATAATAATTGCATGCAACAAATCAGGCAAACATATTATCCTTCTATTTTGCAGGCCATCCACCTGCTTATCCTTTACATTTTCATTCAAACGATCGTTGATTTTCCGCTGGCGCTGATTGATTATTACCATGGCACAGATCACCTTTACAACCCGGTCAAAAAAATTTTACTGAATACCGGTTCCACCCTGTTCATCCTGATATACGGTTTCAAAAAATCGAAATCCACCCTTTCCGAAGTATTTCCGTTAAAATGGTTCAACCCACTGATTATTATTCCATTGATTTCTTTTTTCTGGGGAGCGCATAACCTGCTCGAACCCGTAAATACCTCCATAGAAAAAGTTCTTCCTGCACCCCAGTGGTTTTGGGAATTGTTCAATAAAATATTCGATAACGATTTTGGGTTTTGGGGTGCTTTTTTTAAAGTAGCCATCGTGGCGCCGGTAGTGGAGGAATTAATATTCAGAGGACTTATTCTGCATGGTTTCCGAAAAAACTACAATGCCGTTACTGCCATTTTCATGTCGGCCCTGTTGTTTTCACTGTTTCACTTAAATCCCTGGCAAATGCCTGCAACATTTGTTTTGGGCCTCCTGCTGGGATGGATAATAATTCGCACCCGCAGCATTTTGCTGGCCATTATCGGGCATTCTATCAACAATTTAATGGTGTTGCTCACCATCACTTACTGGGAACAAATTAACACCCATCTTTCGTTCCTGGTTGAGCTAAATAACAAACTTATGCTCAGTGGAATTGTTGTAATAGTCTCCCTGGCCCTGCTCTATCTTTTTTCCGGATGGCCGCTGGTAAAGGTTAACAAAAAATAATCATTCATGAATTAAACTTTCGGGGCAATTCAATGTTTAGTTTTAAAATCCTTAACATTTGATATGAACTTATATTCATAAGAAATGTTTATTTTTATAAAAAATTCATGAATCTTAAAAACTAAAAAAATGGAAGAAGAAAAAATCACAACAATGCCTCGTATTGGCGACAAAGCTCCCGATTTTAAAGCCAACACAACGTATGGTCCCATCCAGTTTTCAGAGTTTAACAAAGGAAGCTGGGTTGTATTGTTCTCACACCCTGCCGATTTCACGCCGGTTTGCACAACCGAAATGACCGGATTTGCCGTCCGCCATAAGGAATTTAAAGACCTGAATACCAAATTGATGGGGTTAAGCATCGACAGTATTCACTCACACATGGCATGGGTAAACAACGTAAAAAAGAACACAGGAGTCCTGTTCGACTTCCCGATTATTGCCGACATTGATATGAAAGTGTCGAAACTTTACGGAATGTTGCAGCCCAACGAAAGCGAAACGGCTGCTGTAAGGGCGGTGTTCTTTATCGACCCTGAAGGAAAAATCAGGTTGGTTATGTATTATCCGCTCAATGTGGGCAGGAACATGGATGAAATTTTGAGGGTGCTGAAAGCGCTGCAAGCCTCCGACAAACATGGAGTTGCCATGCCGCTCGACTGGCAGCCCGGTGAAAAAGTGATTGTTCCGCCGCCAAAAACAGTGGACGACATGGAAGAACGCGAAAAAAGTGATTATGAAATGGTTGACTTTTACCTCGCCAAAAGAAATATCTGACACTTACGGTAAAACGAAACAAGCATTTACCGGCAAGTGCAACTAAGTCCGGGGTTGTCTGAAAAACAGCGATTTCAGAAATACAAACAGGCTGATATGAAAGCCTCTTCCCAACTTTCCGCCGAAAATCGGGGAGGATAAACGAAAAAATTACTTTCAAATTGAAATTGCGAACCTTTTTTCAGACAACCCTCTTTTTTTTACTGTCAAATCCCTCTCGCATTGCAATGATTTACCCATGCACATCTTATCAAAAATAAACAACCACTGTTTTCATCGGTTTTTCAGGATTAAAAAAGGATACTCCACCCGCCGGGAAAACCACCAAAATGGTAACCGATCCATACAAACTCTGTTAATATTCATATCCCTAATTCATTAATTTTGATATTTTTGCCTTTAATTTGGACAAATTGTAATTAATATGAAAAATGACAAACCCCTCATACGAATTCTTTTTGCGGAAGATCTCACCTCCGATGTTGAAATGGCAAAACGTGAAATTAAAAAAGAAGGAATTAATTTTACAAGCAAGGTAGTTGAAACAGAACCCGCATTCAGAAAAGAACTGGTTGAATTTAACCCCGATATTGTAGTGTCCGATTACTCGATGCCTGTTTTTAACGGCATGGAAGCATTAAAAATTACCCGTGCACACCCAAAATATATTCCATTTGTGGTGCTGACCGGCTCGATGAACGAAGAAACCGCCGTTGCCTGCATGAAAGCCGGGGCAAACGATTATGTGATAAAAGAGCAGATAAAACGCCTGCCTTTTGCTGTTTTAGACGCGATTGAAAAACAAAGGGCCAGGGTTGAAAAAAATAAAATGGAAGAACAACTTCGTGAAAGCGAAGAAATGTATCGATCTTTAATTGAAAACTCCGGCGATGCCATCTACCTGCTGGTTAACAGGAATTTTGAGATAATCAACTCGGAGTTCGAGCGCATGTTTGGATACACTTACAAAGAAGTGAACCATCCGGATTTTGATTTTTCAAAACTTGTTTCCCCTGAAAGCCAAGGTTTTCTCGAGGAACGACACAAAAAGGTACTTGCCGGGGAAAAGGTCAGCAACCGGTATGAATTTACCACGGTTACCAAAAATGGCGAAAAAAAGGAGGTGGAAGCTTCTGTATCCTACATCGAATTTAAGGGAAAAAGGGCAACACAGGGAATCATACGCGATATTACTGAAAAGAAAAAAATGATAGAGGACCTGGTAGCCGCCAAAGAGAAAGCGGAAGAAAGCGATCGCCTGAAATCGGCTTTCCTGGCGAACATGAGCCATGAAATTCGCACCCCCATGAACGGGATTATGGGCTTTACAGAATTATTGAAAGAACCGCAACTTACCGGCAAAGAAAAAAAGAAATTCATTAAAATTATCCAGAAAAGCGGGGAACGGATGCTTAATACCATCAACAATTTAATTGAAATATCCAGAATTGAATCAGGCCCGCTGGAAATCCATTTTTCCCAAATTAATTTAAACAGTCAAATGGATTACCTCAAAAACTTTTTTTATCCTGAGGCAAAAAAGAAAGGGTTGAAATTGTCCGTTCACAAAGAATTGCCCGAGGAAAAAGCATTTATAGAAACCGACAATGAAAAGCTGAACAGTATTTTAATGAACCTCATAAAAAATGCCCTGAAATATACCAACGAGGGCAGCATTGAATTTGGGTATGCGCTAAAAGATAAAATGATTGAATTTTATTTAAAAGATACCGGAATTGGAATTGAAAAAGACCGTCAGAAAATTGTTTTCGACCGGTTTATGCAGGCGGATATGAGTTTGTCGAAACCCTATGAAGGTGCAGGACTTGGACTTTCTATCGCCAAAGCTTATGTTGATATGCTGGGAGGAAAAATCTGGCTCGATTCAGAACCGGGAAAAGGAGCGCACTTCTTTTTCACAATCCCCTTGCGGACCAATTCAACGGGAAACTAAAACTGCTTTTTCCTCCAGCGTCATGTCAACCAAAAATAAGTCAGTGTTGTCATGAGTAAAATCAACCGGTTCTTCCAAACCGGTTACAGCGCCAGGTTCACCACGGTAATCCCCGCGCCACCCAAATCGACATGTTCATCTTTGAAACTTCTCACCATCGGTTCGGCACGCAGGTAGCTGCGGATGGTATCTTTCAGAATGCCGTGCCCCTTACCGTGCAGAATACGGAGTTTCCCCACCTCAAACATAATGGCTTCATCGATAAACTCCTGTATTTTTGGAATGGCCTCCTCGGCCCGTTGCCCCCGGATATCGATTTCAGCCTTAAAACCAAGCCTCCTCTCCGAAAGGTTTCCCATGAACCGCGAGCCCCCTTTCGGCGCATTTTTTTCTGCTTTTTTTGCTTCATTTTTACTCAAGCGTTCTACCTGCTTACGGGGCAATGTGGTAATCAGTTGCCCGAAAGCCACCACGGCGTTTTTACTGTTTAATTCAATCAGGTCACCCACCGTTTGCTGCCCTTTTATCTTCACCTTATCTCCGGGTTTCAGTTCCAACTGTTTTTCCGGCTGTTTTTTGGTGATCTCTTTTTTTGATTCGGGAGGACGGCGCTGGTTCCTTTTTTCTTCCCGCCGGCGTAATTTCTCCATTTTCGAGGCAATAAGGCTATCCTTCTCACCGGCCTTGTTTTCTACTTCCGTTTTCAGGTTATCCAGGTTTTGGCGGGCCTGTTTGGTTTTTTCTTTTTCAGCCTGCGCCTTTTTTATTTCCAGGATGGTATTTTCAATTTTTTTGTTTACACCCGACAAGAGTGCTTCCGCCTCTTCGCGCGCCTTTTTCAATATCTCTTTCCGTAACTTCTGGGTTTCTTCCAGTTCTGTTTCGTAATGAGCGGCCGTGTCATCGAGCATTTTTTCCACCTTCCTGATTTTTTGCCGTTTGGTTTCCCAGTACCGTTTATCGCGGTTTATTTTCCGCAGGTTCCGGTCGAAATCGATATGCTTTTTCCCCACCTTCTCGGTGGCTTTATCGAGAATGGATTCGGGCAGGCCTATTTTCCGGGCAATTTCAAAAGCGAACGAACTGCCGGGCTTCCCGATTTCCAGCTTAAACAACGGGTTCATATTTTGCGAATCATACAACATGGCCCCGTTCACAATACCATCTGCTGACGAAGCAAAATGCTTCAGGTTCGTGTAGTGGGTGGTAATGACTCCAAATGTACGCAATTGGTTCAGGTTATCGAGAATGGCTTCGGCAATGGCTCCTCCCAGCATGGGTTCGGTGCCGGTTCCAAACTCATCGATGAGTACCAGGGTATTTTCGTTGCTGTGTTTCACAAAATATTTCATGTTCATCAGGTGCGAACTGTAGGTACTCAGGTCGTTTT
>CAYRBS010000043.1:0-10915 GCA_964422335.1 uncultured Mariniphaga sp.
TTTTGCGAATTCTGCGTGGAATAAAAGTAGTCAAAACCCGTAGCACCTCAAAAAAAATAGTCAGTCTTCCTCCAAGTTACGTAGAGTTCTCTAACTCAAAAATTCAGATACGTTGGATTTTCCTCTCAATAAATCAGGGATTTTGGACTTTGGAAAGTTCCTGTCCCGGGAATTTATCGCCTTGCAGCTTTTCGCAGGACTTTCGAAACATACCTCCAGTATTTTTTATGGAATTTCACGCCTTCTCTGCCAATGAGTTCATGATAAGAATGGGGAGTATCTTCGGGCCGGAATTTCCGTTGTTCGCGGTTTTCATAAAGTGCCGGCACTTCAGGATGGAACTGTACAGCAAACACATGTGGGAAACGCCTGTGTGCAACCGCTTCCACAATTTTTCCATCAGCCGACACAGCGGTAACCTCCAAATCTTTTCCCAGGGTTTCTGCTGCCTGGTGGTGACTGCTGCAAACTTGTGGTTTTGCGTTTTTTTTCACTTTTACTTTTTCCCCGAAAAAAGGGTGTTCCGTAAACCGGATGGAGTGGAAATTAATTCCCATGAGCAGCGAATCATCCGAAATTTTCTGCCAGTAATTCCGGTGCAGTTCAGGTTTTCGTATTTCAACCGTAGTTTCAGGAGTAGTAGCTTTATACAACTCAGCCGGAATGTCCTGGATAAGTGTTCCGCCTGTTGCTACGTTCATGGTTTGCATGCCCAGGCAGAAACCGGTAACGAAGTAATCCGGATTTTCTTCCAGCATCGGCTCAAAATTTTCGTTGCGGGTGCTTCCCAGCAGATGAAACAGAAACGTGGTTTCAAACAAGTGCCTTTCGGGATCGGTCACTACCGAGCGTGTATTTTCTTCACCATAAACCCCGGGCGGGATATCCGGACCTCCGAAAAAGAAAATACCGGCTGAGTGCCGGAACAAAAAAGCCAACTCCTCTGTAAAACCGTTAGGTCCGAACAGGTTTGTTTTATCCAAATCACCCCGTAATTCATGTAAATGAAAATTTGCCAGTCCTTCACTTTCAATATACCGGCGCGTAATTTCAAAATCGTAGTTTTGCTTTTCGTAATAAATGCCGGCAAAATGCACCTTCCGGGAATTCACTCTTAACAAATTATGTTCAAGCAGGTAATTTACCGTTTCAATGTTTGCGATTGTCGGATTGGCCAGCAGAATGTAAGTTTTCTTTTGGTCGAATTCCTTCCTGAAAAAATCCTGCGCCTGCAGGCTCAGCGAAAAAGCAGACACAAGTAAAAACAACAACAGTTTTTTCATATACCGGGTGAATTAATTTTGATTTCAAAGATAATATTATCCTTCAACCTCTAAAAAGAGGCAGGTAACAAAAGAATAAATATTCCCTGCCTGTTTAACAACCATGTTAATCTTTATACATTTGCCAATTAACAAAATTCTATGAAAAAAATAAGAAACCCGTTTGCCCCTGCTGCATCAAAAGGTGAATACAACTGTTTCGGTTGCTCGCCTGCAAACAACAGAGGGTTGCACCTTGAATTCTGGGAAGATGGCGATTTATTGGTTGCCAAATGGAAACCACAAAAAGAGTTTGAAGGCTGGGTGGGTGTATTACACGGAGGTATTCAGGCTACCCTGCTCGACGAAGCAGCTGCCTGGCTTGTTTTTGTAAAACTGAAAACAGCCGGGGTAACCTCCGGATTGAATATTGCCTATGCCAAACCGGTTTTCATTTCCAAAGGCGAAATTACGGTAACGGCCCGGCTCCATTCAATTGAAAAACGACTGGCCAAAATTGAATGCATCCTTACAGACGGAAACAAGGAAGTGTGTGCCACTGCTACCGCTTCCTACTTCTGTTTTCCGGAAAAAATTGCACGGGCAAAGTACAACTATCCCGGACATAAAGCTTTTTTTGCCGGTTAAAGTGCATACCTGTATCGTTCCTGCCTTTCAGCAAGATGAGGGTTGAAAAAAATATGTTTGTTTGATTTTTTTTCTTATAGGTAGTTATTAAAAGTCACTTTCTTCTTCGAAGTCATCCTCACCATTCAATGAATAATCATCCAAATCTTCGTCATCGAATTCGTCATAAATGGAAAGCCGCCTTTTTGAGCTTTTTTCCCTTCTTCCCAGGTGCTTTTTTTGTTTCCTTTCGAAGTTGTCTGCTTCGATGTAATTTTTTTTGTTTACTTTCCGTTTCATTTTACAGCGTAAATTCAATAATTAAAACAATTAATTTTTAACACTTATTCAAAGCCAAATTAAAAAAAAATACAAATACAAAAAAATATATTCGCTCATTTAAAATTGTTTTTTTGAAAGTAATAAATGTTTCTACGATGTTAAGCAACAGTTTGGTTACACTACTCAGAATAAACCGGTGGAGGGGGTGGCTGCTTTTGTTGACGGTTCTGCTGGTAGTTTTAACTACTACAGCCCAACCCAGCCGAAGAATGCAAAAGTGGTTTACTGAAGCCAGGCAACACTTTTCGCGACAGGATTACCAGCTGGCCATTGACCAGTGTGAAAAAATTTTGAAACGCGACTCAACCTTTTTGGATGCCCGCCTGCTGCTTGCCGACATTTATCACGAAACAAAAAATACCCGCAACGAAATACATCAGCTGGAAAAAGCCCGGGAAAAATCGGAGTTACCATTGATTATCAGAAGGCTCGGGAACGCATATTTTTCCATCGGAAAATACGGGGAAGCGTTGGAACATTATAAAATGTACCTGGATGCAACACCACAGGACAATGAAATTGAAAAAGAGATAAACCGCAAAATTGAAAGTAGCCGGTTTGCCCTAAACGCCCGGGAAAACCCGGTTGAATTCGAACCAGAGCGGCTTCCCGATGCGGTTAATTCATCGTTCGACGAATACTGGCCCAGTTTGAGCATTGACCAGCAGCAACTGGTGGTTACCCGTTTAATAGAAAAACCCGGCCAACTTCCCCGCGAAGATTTTTATATTTCTGAATACGGCCCGGATGGATGGGAAAAAGCGCGTCCGGTAGCCAGCATAAACACTGCTGACAACGAAGGTGCACAGAGCCTTTCTGCCGACGGCAAACTGCTGTTTTTTACCGCATGTAACCGGCCCGGTGGTATGGGTAGCTGCGATATTTATTATTCCGTACGTCAAAACGGGGACTGGACTACCCCGGTGAATGCCGGGTCGCCGCTGAATACCTCCAGTTGGGAAGCACAACCCTCTTTCTCGCCCGACGGACGTTATCTCTATTTTTCAAGTAACAGGCCGGGTGGGAAGGGCCAAAAAGACATCTGGAGGGCCGAGTTCCTGGGGATCGGTAAAAACGGCCGGTTAAAATGGAATGCCCCGGAAAACCTTGGCGACAGTATTAATACCCCTGGCAACGAAATATCACCGTTTGCACATGCCGGGAACAAGGATTTTTACTTTGCATCCGATTTTCACACCGGGATGGGAGGGCTCGACCTGTTTATGGCAGACATTCAGAACGATTCAGTTTTTTCCCAGCCTCAAAACCTGGGATACCCGATCAACACAAGCAACGATGAACAGGGGCTGCACGTGAGTGCCGACGGGCAAACGGCATTTTTTTCCTCCGCCCGCGACAGCCTTTCAGGGCTCGACATTTATTCCTTTCAACTCGACGAATCCATACAGCCCCATCCTGCCACGTATGTGAAGGCCACGGTTTCAGATGCCGAAACAAACGATCCGGTAAAGGCCCAAATAGAACTGTTAAACCTGGAGCAACCCAATGATTTGCCGCGCATCGAAACTACCGGAACCAACGGTGAACTGCTCCTTTGCCTTCCTGCCGGTAAAAACTATTCATTTTCGGTTTCCAAAAACGGGTACCTTTTTTATTCAAATACATTTGATTTAACCAACTCAAAACAAATTCATGATCCTTATGAACTTAATATTGCCTTAATCCCCGTCGAAGTGGGAGCAGAAATGAATTTATACAATATTTATTTTGAAACCGATTCGTTTCGGATTTTACCGGAATCGGAACCGGAACTGCAAAAACTGGTTGAATTACTGGATAATAATCCGGGACTGGCCGTAGAAGTTCAGGGGCACACCGACAACACAGGCAGTGCTGAAAATAACCGGCAACTTTCAGACAAACGGGCCCGGTCAGTGGTGAATTTCCTTGTAAGCTACGGCATTAAAAAAGAACGGCTGCAATGGAAAGGCTATGGAGAGGAACGTCCTGTAGCCGATAACGATACTTCTGAAGGGCGGCGTAAAAACCGCCGTACCACCATTAAAATACTGGAAAAATAAAACGGTTTCAATTTATTTAAAATCAATATAAATAAGTCGAAAATTCATTAAAACATTCAATTATCTATATATTTAGGGGTTCTAAAAATACTGGTAATATGTTGCAACTTTTAACGATTTTCATTGTTGGATTTTGTGAGGTATTCCGGGAATTTTTAATTAAAAATGAAATAACTTATGTTTGATTTAGAGCTGATTAAAAAAATTTATGCCCAATTTCCAGAAAAGGTGAAGGGGGCAAAAAGTAAGCTAAAAAGGCCCCTTACTTATGCGGAAAAAATCCTATATGCACACCTGTTTGAAAAGCAACAACTGGAAGCATTTGAACGGGGAAACGATTATGTTGATTTTGCCCCCGACCGGGTGGCCATGCAAGATGCTACTGCACAAATGGCACTGCTCCAGTTTATGAACTCAGGAAAGGAAACCACGGCTGTTCCATCTACGGTGCATTGCGATCACCTTATACAAGCGCAGGTTGATGGAAAGACCGATCTTGGAAATGCTTTCAATACCAATAAAGAAGTATTTGATTTCCTGGAATCGGTTTCCAACAAATACGGCATTGGATTCTGGAAACCCGGTGCAGGAATTATCCACCAGGTAGTACTGGAAAACTACGCATTTCCAGGGGGAATGATGATTGGAACAGACTCGCACACGCCTAATGCCGGGGGACTCGGCATGGTGGCCATTGGTGTGGGTGGCGCCGATGCAGTGGATGTAATGGCCGGCATGGCATGGGAACTGAAAATGCCCAAGTTGATTGGAGTTAAGCTCACCGGAAAACTTAGCGGCTGGACAGCCCCAAAAGATATTATACTAAAAGTGGCCGGAATTCTTTCTGTAAAAGGCGGAACCGGCGCCATTATTGAATATTTTGGCGAAGGTGCTGAATCCATTTCAGCTACCGGGAAAGGAACCATTTGCAACATGGGCGCCGAAGTGGGGGCAACCACCAGCCTCTTTGCCTACGACGAAAGCATGGAACGGTACCTGAAAGCCACCGGCAGGGCTGACGTAGCCGGTTTAGCCAACAATCTGAAAGACGATCTGGCCCCCGACCCGGAAGTATATGAGAACCCGGAAAAATATTACGATCAGCTGATTGAAATCAACCTCTCGGAATTAGAACCCCACATAAACGGGCCGTTTACGCCCGACCTGGCAACCCCCGTTTCGAAAATGAAAGAAGCAGCAAAGGAGAACGACTGGCCGGTGGATGTTTCGGTTGGGTTAATTGGCAGTTGCACCAACTCGTCCTACGAAGATATTTCGCGTGCGGCATCCATTGCCAAACAGGCAGTAGAAAAAGGGCTAAAAGCAAAATCGGAATTTACCATTACCCCCGGCTCAGAACAAGTAAGGTACACCATCGAGCGCGACGGGTACATCGATATTTTTGAACAAATTGGAGGCAAAGTTTTTGCCAATGCCTGCGGCCCTTGTATCGGTCAGTGGGCACGGCCGGGAGCCGATAAAAACCAAAAAAACACCATCGTCCATTCGTTTAACCGGAACTTTTCAAAACGAAACGATGGCAACCCCAATACCCACGCCTTTGTAACATCTCCCGAGATTGTTACAGCAATTGCCATTTCCGGACAGCTTGATTTTGACCCGGCAAACGATACCCTCACCAACGAAAACGGGGAATCGGTAAAATTAGATGATCCCACCGGTTTTGAGCTTCCCGTAAAAGGGTTCGATGTAAAAGATGCGGGTTACCAGGCTCCGGCAAAAGACGGTTCAAAAGTAACCGTTTCGGTTGCCGACGACTCCAACCGGCTGCAGTTGCTTACACCATTCGAACCGTGGGACGGAAAAAACATCACCGGGGCCAAACTGCTCATTAAAGCACTGGGAAAATGTACTACCGACCATATCTCCATGGCCGGGCCGTGGCTTCGCTTTCGCGGGCACCTCGACAATATTTCCAATAACTTACTTATTGGCGCCGTAAATGCCTTTAACAATGAATCGAACAAGGTGAAAAACCAACTCACCGGTGAATACGATGAAGTACCCAAAGTGCAGCGGTTTTACAAGGAAAAAAGGATTCCCACCGTTATTGTGGGCGATCACAACTACGGAGAAGGCTCTTCGCGTGAACACGCAGCTATGGAACCCCGCCATTTGGGTGTAAAAGCAGTTATTGTAAAATCGTTTGCGCGTATCCACGAAACGAACCTTAAGAAACAGGGTTTGCTGGGAGTAACATTCGATAATGAAAACGACTACGATCTGATCAGGGAAGATGATACGTTCAATTTTATTGATCTCGAAGCATTTGCGCCGGGAAAACAACTTACCCTTGAAATCGTTCATGCCGATGGTTCAAAAGACACCATTAAACTGAACCATACCTACAACCGGCAACAAATTGAATGGTTTAAAGCCGGTTCTGCACTGAATATGATCCGTAAACAAAACTAACCATTAAAACTTTCCCCGGTTTTTACCGGGGCAGTTTAAAAATGCCGGTGAAAAAAGTGGGCAAATATTAATATTTTATGAGGCCCGAAAAACATAAACACCGCAAAACAAAAAACAACATTTGAAATTATAAATTTTATAATATAGTAGAAAATGCAAAAAATCAAAGTTCAAAACCCGGTAGTAGAGCTCGATGGAGACGAGATGACCCGGGTAATCTGGAATTTCATTAAAGAAAAACTAATCCTACCCTACCTCGATATCGAGTTGAAATATTATGATTTGGGCATGGAAAGCCGCGATTCAACCGATGACCAGATAACAGTGGATGCTGCGCACGCCATCCAAAAATACGGGGTAGGCGTTAAGTGTGCCACCATCACCCCCGACGAAATCCGTTTGGAAGAATTTGGGCTGAAACACATGTGGAGATCGCCCAACGGTACCATCCGTAACATATTGGGCGGAACCGTTTTTCGCGAACCAATCCTTATCAAAAATATACCCCGCCTGGTTCCGGGCTGGAAAAAACCGATTTGCATTGGCCGTCATGCATTCGGCGATCAGTACCGGGCTACCGATTTTGTGACCAAAGGCAAAGGAAAACTCACCATCAGCTTCACCCCCGACGACGGCAGCGAACCCATTTCGCACGAGGTTTATCATTATGAAGGCGATGGTGTGGCCATGGCCATGTATAATACCGATGAATCCATCCGTGGATTTGCCCGTTCGTGTATGAACCAGGCCATCCTGAAAAAATGGCCCCTTTACATGTCAACGAAAAACACCATCCTGAAAAAATACGATGGCCGTTTTAAAGACATTTTCCAGGAGATTTTCGAAAATGAATACAAAGACAAGTTTGAAGAAATTGGTATTACTTACGAACACCGCCTGATTGACGACATGGTAGCAGCCGCCCTGAAATGGGATGGCGGTTTTGTGTGGGCCTGCAAAAACTACGACGGCGATGTACAAAGCGATACCGTGGCACAAGGGTTTGGTTCGCTGGGTCTGATGACTTCCACCCTGGTTACCCCCGACGGGAAAACCATGGAAGCCGAAGCAGCACACGGAACCGTAACACGCCACTTCAGGCAACACCAGCAGGGAAATCCCACATCTACCAATCCCATTGCTTCCATTTTTGCCTGGACCCGCGGGCTGGAATTCCGTGGGAAACTGGACGGGAACCAGGAATTGACAGAATTTGCCAACGCGCTGGAACAAGTCTGCATTGAAACCGTAGAATCAGGAAAAATGACAAAGGACCTGGCGCTTATTATTCATGGGAAAGACCTGACAGAAGAGCACTATCTGACCACCCAGGGATTCCTCGAAGCGCTGGATGAAAACCTGCAAAAAAAGTTGGGCGCATAGCGAATGAACAAAATAAAAATCATAAACGGAAAACTTCAGGTACCCGATCAGCCGGTTATCCCTTATATTGAAGGCGATGGTATTGGCCGGGATATTACCACACCTTCACAAAAGGTAATAGATGCCGCCGTGGAAAAAACTTACGGCGGAAAACGCAAAATTACCTGGAAAGAGGTACTGGCCGGCGATAAAGCTTTTAGAAAAACCGGGAATTACCTTCCGGATGAAACTGTAGAAGCTTTTAAGGAATACCTGGTTGGCATTAAGGGACCGCTGCAAACACCCGTGGGCGAAGGTATCCGTTCGCTCAACGTGGCATTGCGCCAAACCCTCGATTTGTTTGTGTGCCTCCGCCCGGTACGCTGGTTCAAGGGAGTCCCCTCGCCTATCCGTTACCCGTCGATGGTTGACATGCACATTTTTCGCGAAAATACCGAAGATATTTACGCCGGCATTGAATACATGACCGGCGGGGTGGATGCAAAAAAACTTCAGGACTTTTTGGTGCAAGAGATGGGAGTGGATAAAATCCGTTTCCCGGATTCGTCGTCGTTTGGCATAAAACCCATTTCGAAAGAGGGGTCCGAACGGCTTATCCGGGCTGCCATTCAATATGCCATTCAAAGGGAACTGCCCTCCGTTTCACTGGTGCACAAAGGCAACATCATGAAATTCACCGAAGGCGCCTTTAAAAACTGGGGTTACGATTTGGCTGAACGGGAATTTGCCCAACAAACGTTTACCTGGCGCCAGTTTGAAACGATCCGGGATAAAAAAGGCCGCATTGATGCGGAAAACGCCCTGGAAGAAGCAAAGAAAAACGGGAGGGTGATTGTTAAAGACGTAATTACCGATGCATTTTTACAGGAATCGTTGTTGAAGCCTTACAACCATTCGGTAATTGCCACAATGAACCTGAACGGCGACTATATTTCCGACCAGCTGGCAGCCATGGTGGGCGGAATTGGCATTTCGCCCGGCGCCAACATAAACTCCCTGAGCGGTTACGCTATTTTTGAAGCGACACACGGCACAGCCCCCGACATTGCAGGTTCGGGTAAAGCCAACCCCAGTTCACTTATCCTCTCGGCAGGAATGATGCTTGAATACATGGGGTGGTACAAAGCGGCAAAAAATGTGTACGATGCAATGGAACACGTGTTTGCCAAGCGGAAAGTTACCTCCGACCTGTTTGCCCAGATGGAAGGGGCAACATTGCTTACTACTTCTGCTTTTGCAGATGAAATAATTAAAAATTTACATTAAAAAGAAAGAATTAAAATCATAAAATAAAAAGTATGGAATACATTAAGTACCGTTTTTTTCAAAAAGCAAGTGAATGCTCGAAGGAGTTTCAACGAATTAAAAGCGAACACGCCGATAAAGTGATTGCAAAGGTTACTTTAGGACAGGTTTTTACAGGAATGAAAGGCATTCCGCTGCTGGTTACCGACACCTCGAAACTGGATCCCAACGAGGGCATCCGGTTTAAAGGATATTCAATACCGGAACTGCGTGAAAAACTTCCAAAAATGTCGCCAGATGGGGAGCCCCTTCCCGAAGGCCTTTTTTATTTAATGCTGATTGGTGAAATTCCCACAAAGGATGATGTTACAAACCTTTCGAAAGATTTTGCCACACGGGCACATGTGCCGCAACATGTTTTCGACGTAATTGATGTCATGCCCAAAAATTCGCGTCCCATGACACAGTTCAGCGCGGCCATTTTGTCGATGGCCACAGAATCCATTTTCCAGAAGGCGTACCGTGCCGGGGTAAACAAAAAATTCTACTGGGACTCGTTTTACGAAGATGTAATGAACCTGATTGCCCGTTTGCCGCACATTGCAGCCTACATTTACCGGCGCAATTTTCACAACGACGAACACATTGAGCCCAATCCGCGCCTCGACTGGGCAGGAAACCTGGCACACATGATGGGATTCGATTCAGAAGATATCCGCCGGTTGTTCCGTCTCTATATGGTTATTCATTCCGACCACGAAGGCGGGAATGTATCGGCACATACTGCCCACCTCGTGGGATCGGCTTTAAGCAACCCGTATTATGCTTACTCCGCAGCAATGACCGGCCTGGCAGGCCCGCTGCACGGTTTTGCCAACCAGGATGTTATCCACTGGATTTTCCAGATGAGGGAAGACCTCGATACCGATTCCCCAACGGATGAACAAGTAGCGGCCTACTGCAAAAAAACACTGGAAGAAGGACGGGTAATCCCGGGGTACGGACATGCCGTATTGCGCAAAACCGACCCGCGTTTCACTGCCCAGCAGGAGTTTGCTGAAAAATACATTAAAGACGATGCCATGGTAAACCTGGTGAACCAGTTGTACCGGGTGGTGCCACCCATTCTTTCAAAAGTGGGTAAAATTAAAAACCCATGGCCAAATGTAGATGCGTTTAGTGGTTCACTCCTCTACCATTACGGAATTAAGGAATACACCTTCTACACCGTGATGTTTGGCGTTTCAAGAGCATTGGGTGTACTGGCCTCGCTCATTAACGACCGTGTTTACGGAATGCCTATCGAACGGCCTACCTCCCACCCGCTTCAGTGGTTCCGCGACCAGGTGGACGGAGAAGGCGACAGAAAATGCTGATCTTTTTCAATTTATAAAAAAGCCGGTTGTACAGCCGGCTTTTTTGTTGGTAAAATAAAAGACAAAAATCTATTTAGATTTTTTTTATTCCCGGTAACGTCGTATGTTTGCGATAAACAATGAGTGTGATGAATAATACTAAAAAACATGTATAAACAAAAATTCAAAAAAATGAGAAAAATAACGCTGATTATAAGCTTCT
>CAYRBS010000043.1:11015-14062 GCA_964422335.1 uncultured Mariniphaga sp.
ATGTATAAACAAAAATTCAAAAAAATGAGAAAAATAACGCTGATTATAAGCTTCTTAATAGCCAGCGCTTTTGCTTTAAATGCCCAAACAAATCAAGCCAGTGCACAGGATTCAATTATCTTCGACAAGCTTGAACACGATTACGGTACCATTGAAAGAGGGGCCGATGGAAACAGTGAATTTACCTTTACCAACAAAGGCACCACCCCCCTGGTACTTAAAAATGTGCGCGCATCATGCGGATGTACCGTTCCGCAGTGGCCGAAGGAACCGGTGTCACCGGGAGAAACAGGGGTTATTAAAGTAAAATACAATACAAACATCAAGGGGAGTTTTAATAAAAGCATTACCGTCACTTCCAATGCGGCAAACAACCCGGTGAGGTTGCGCGTAAAAGGGAAGGTAGAAACTGAATAATTCAAAACCGATACTCTGGTATTCAAACGGACACTCAATTTTATTTATTCCACCAGCTCCATCTCCTCCAGCAAATAACCGGCACCGGCAAATTTGTCGATCAGAAACAGTGCATAGCGGATATCTATGGAAATGTTACGCGACTGTTCCGGATCGTACATAATATCGCTCATAGTGCCTTCCCAGCAACGGTCGAAATTAACCCCGATGAGATGTCCTTTGCCATTTACGATGGGACTTCCGGAATTGCCACCGGTGGTATGATTTGAAGCCGTAAAACAAACCGGCAGGTAGTTATCGGTTTCATAAGGCCCGAAATCTTTGGTATCATACAGTTCGCGCAGGCGATCGGGCACATTGTAATCGTAAATTTCCGGATTGTCTTTTTCCATGATGCCTTCAAGGGTGGTGTAATGTTTATATTTTACACCGTCCCGGGGTTCGTAGCCATCTATCTTACCATAAGCCACCCGCAGGGTCCGGTTGGCATCGGGGTAAAAGGCTTCCCCCTCTTTCATCTGCATAATGCCCGCCATGTATATTTTCATATTTCGGTCGAGACGGTTTGTAATCTCCTCTACCACAGGCTTAATACTCGTTTCATATTGGAAATTCAGGCGGTTTTCCAATTTCACGAGCGGGTCATTTCTTAACCTTAGCAACTTTTTTTCATCGCCCTCTTCTAACAGTTCTTTGAGTTCCTCGTGATTAGGCAGTATCGATTTCCGGTACACTTTTTCCACCCGTTTTTCCTGTCTGTGCTTATCCAAAATCTTAGTCAGGTGACCGGGCAGGAATTCCGGTTTTAAATCGTTGCCCAGCAGAGGCAGCAAAGTCTCAAAAAGTTTCTCATCGGTTGGTTGGTTATAATCTTTGAAAAAAGAGGAAAGGTATCCTGCAGCGCTCTCCAACTGCCTTTCCATCCGTTTATCCTGGTCGTTTTCAATGCTGCTAATAATGCTGTTAACCCGCGATGCCAGCCGGAATATTTCTACTCCATTCAACACAATTTCAGAATAATAATCCGAGGCCTTAATAAAATCCTTGTAAACGTAATACAACGCATCAAAATCTTCAAACACCTGTTTATACTCACCTTCCCAGGTTCCGTTTTCTTGTGCCCAGTTTTTAAAATCTTCTTCAAAAGCCAGTTTTTTGTTCACCGCATCGAGCCGTTCCAGCCCCTGGATTTCTCCCTGCCATTTTTTCCAGGCGTTGCTGACAGACGCATGTTTGGCGGAATACTGAATCCTGATTTTTGGATCAGATTTCATAGCAGCGCCTATAATTTCCAGCTTTTTATCGCGGATAGCAATACGGTCGGGGTCGCGCTGGTTCATAATAATATCCACTTCGTGCGACGGAATGTATTGCATGGTGTTTGCCGGGTTTCCGAAAACCATGGTAAAATCTCCCGGTTGAACTCCTTCCATTGATATAGGGAAATATTTCTTTGGCTTAAAGGGCACATTATCAGGCGAATAATCAGCCGGTTCGTTATCTTCTCCCGCGTAAACACGGAACAACGCAAAATCGCCGGTATGACGGGGCCACATCCAGTTATCGGTATCGCCGCCAAATTTCCCGATGGCCGATGGGGGTGCCCCCACCAACCGAACATCGCGGTAAACTTTATATACATACAGGTAATACTGATTACCGTAAAAAAGCGGCTTTACCTGTGCATAATATTTCCTTCCCCCGGAGGCTTCCCTTCTGATTTTTGCAGTGTTTTCCTTAATCTTATCCTCTGTTTCTTCGGGAGACAATCCTTCTACCCCATGCAATACTTCCCCGGTCACATCTTTCATATATTCAAGAAACCGAACCGTAAGGCCGGGATTTGACAGTTCCTCATCCCTGTTCATGGCCCAGAAACCAGTGGTGAGGTAATCGTTTTCCAGGGTACTGTGCGACTGGATTTGCCGGTAACCGCAATGGTGATTGGTAATGAGCAGGCCTTCGTCCGAAATCATTTCGCCGGTGCAGCCACCCCCAAAAACAACCACGGCATCTTTCATGCTGGCATTGTCCTCATCGTAAATATCCTGCGCGGTAAGTTGAAAACCCATTTCCTGCATTTCTGCCAGGTTGTATTTCTCGAGCAGAAGGGGAATCCACATTCCCTCTTTGGCCGAAAGGGAGCCAATAACAAAAAATATAAACAGGATCGAAAACTTCAGACTTCTCATTGTTCAACGGTTTTACCAAATGAACTGCAAAAATAACAAAAGTTAAATGCGACTGGAAGAAAAATGGTTAAACTGAAGCAGTGTAAAAACCAAACTATATATAAATTTGTATCTTTAAAAAAAAATGAAATGCATATGATACTGGAAAGAACAAAAGACGAAATTTTAGTTAGATTACCAGCAAATTTAGATGTCACAGAACTTCAAAATATGCTTGATTATCTTGACTATAAAGAAAAAACAGCAAAATCAAAAGCAACACAGAAAGAAATTGAAGAGCTTTCGGAAACCGTAAATAAAAATATATGGACTAAGTTCAAAGCTCAACGGAAAAAGCAATGAAAATAGTCGTAGATTCAAATATTATCTTTAGCGCTCTACTGAATGCGCAAGGTAAAATAGCTCAATTAATAATCAATGGCTCAAAATACTTTTCTT
>CAYRBS010000044.1:0-2132 GCA_964422335.1 uncultured Mariniphaga sp.
GCAAAATAAACTTCTTTTTCGATGGAAAGATTATTCATTTTCAGAATGCCCGGCAGCCCGTTCAGCCGGTTGTAATGTTTAAAATTCCGGTAGTGTTCCCTGCCGGCAAAAAACTCGGCCACCCGGCTGCCCAGTCCGGTAAAATTCCGGGGCAGTGGCCAGGCATAATCAATAATAATTATTTTCGATGCCACCCGTTTCATTTCATCTAAAATTGTTTGGTGCATTTCCGGATCAAATTGGTGCAGGGCAAGCGACATGGTGGCTACATCAAATTCCTTGTCGCTGAAATTCATTTTCCCGGTCGCATCGCACACACGAAAACGAATGTTGTTGAACTTTCTTTTTTCCAGCGTTTGCCGGGCTTTTTTTATCATGGATTCAGAAAGGTCAATTCCAACCACTTCTGTTGCAATGTGTGCCATTTTAAAAGCCTGCGCCCCGGTGCCGCATGCCACGTCCACCACTTTTTGCCCGGGAACTATCTGGCGGGCTACTTTTTTGCGCATCCGGGCCAGTACCGGGTCGATTACCGTGCTGTAAAATAGTCCTGATTCTACCATCTGCCGTTTTTTTTGATATATTTAAACCCAATCATTTTTCGTTTAAACTGATTGATTCGGGTTTTGTTTTAAAACTCAACAAGAAACAACAATTATGAAGAAATCTTATATTCTGCTCGTTATTTTATTTGTTTTAACCGCTTCCTTTAAAACCAAAAAACCGGCTTACCTGCTTTTTAATGAAAAAGCGAGAAAAGTGAAATATGAGAAAATGGTAAAGCAGCTGGAAGATTCTGATATTGTTTTATTTGGCGAACTTCATAATAATCCGGTTTCGCACTGGTTGCAGCTGGAGCTTACCAAAGATTTACATGAATTGAAAGATACGAACCTGATTTTGGGCGCCGAAATGTTTGAAAGCGATAACCAGCTTGTTCTCGACGAATATTTTGGCGGACTCATTTCACAAACCCGGTTCGAGGCGGAAGCGCGTTTGTGGCCCAACTACAAAACGGATTACAAACCGCTGGTGGAGTTTGCCCGCGAAAATCAGCTCCGGTTTGTGGCTACCAATATTCCGCGCCGGTATGCATCCCTTGTTAACTCCGAAGGTTTCGAAGGCCTGGACGAACTTTCTGATGAAGCCAAAGCTTTTTTGCCGCCCTTGCCGGTACTTTACGACCCCGAACTGCCCGGTTACAAGAGTATGCTCGAAATGGGAGGAATGGGTGGCCACGCAAACGAAAATTTCCCCAAAGCCCAGGCAATTAAAGATGCCACCATGGCGCACTTTATTCTGGAAAACCGGACTCCCGGGAAGCTTTTTCTTCATTTCCAGGGCGCCTATCATTCCGATAATTTTGAAAGCATTTACTGGTACCTGAAACAACAAAACCCTGATTTAAATATTGTTACCATTACCACAGTTTCGCAGGAAGACATTTCTGAACTCACAGAAGAAAACACCGGAAAAGCCGATTTTACCATTTGTGTGGATGCAGATATGACGGCAACGTATTAAACTTCAAGATAAAATCCTTTTTTCTCAATATACTCCCAAACTTTTGGCGGCAGGAAATGGCGCACGTCTTTCCCTTTTTTGATGGATTTGCGGATGAACGATGAGGAGATTTCCATGTGCGGAGCGCCTTCGGCAATAACGATGTTTTTATGTGGCTGAATGTTAGATTTATCGAAACCCGGCCGCGGGTAAACAATCACCCCGTAATTTTCTACAATGGCATCGTAATTTTTCCATTTGTGAAAATTTTCGAGGTTGTCGGAACCCATCAGAATTTTGAAATGCCTGTTGGGGTTCCGGTCCTTCAGGTAAGCTAAAGTATCCACCGTGTAGCTGGGTTTGGGCAGAAAAAATTCGATGTCGGAAACCTGCAGGCGGTCGTCGTCCTCAACGGCGAGCTTTACCAACTCGAGCCGGTCGTAGTCGTTCAGCAGGTTCGCCTTTTTTTTATGCGGATTATGGGGTGATACCACAAACCACAACTCATCCAACCCGGTAAACTCCACCAGGTAGTTGGCAATGGCCAGGTGTCCGATATGCACGGGATTAAACGACCCGAAATACAATCCGGTTTCTTTGGCGGGGTAGGTTTTGGATGGTGAATGTTT
>CAYRBS010000044.1:2232-14033 GCA_964422335.1 uncultured Mariniphaga sp.
GCTTCTTTTAAAGCTTTGGGCAAATCATCGTTTACAATAATCACATCAAACTCACGGGCAAAAGCAAGTTCTTTTTTCGCTTTGGCAACGCGCATTTTAATTTTTTCTTCCGATTCGGTGGAGCGGTTTTGCAGGCGGTTTTGCAGTTCATTCACCGACGGCGGTTTTACATACACGGCAAGCGCGTCATCGCCGTAATATTTTTTAATATTGAGTCCGCCTACTACATCCACATCAAAAATCACGTTTTTGCCGGCATTCCGGATGCGTTCCACTTCACTTTTCAGGGTTCCGTAGAAAATGCCTTTGTACACCTCTTCCCATTCCAGGAATTCACCGTTTTTAATTTTTTGCTGAAAATCATTTTCCGAAAGAAACCAGTAATCTTTCCCGTGGGTTTCGCCCGGTCGGGGTTCACGGCTGGTAGCCGAAACCGAAAATTCAAGGCTGAAATTCTGTTGCAACAAGTGTTTTACGAGGGTGGTTTTGCCGGATCCCGAGGGAGCAGAAAATATAATAAGTTTGCCTTTCATTCTACAAAACATTTAGCAGTTGCTCCTTAATCCGTTCCAGGTGGTCTTTCATTTGCACCACAATCCGCTGGATGTTGCTTTCGTAGGCTTTGGAACCGAGGGTGTTGATTTCGCGGCCCATTTCCTGCGCGATAAAAGCAAGTTTCTTTCCGCTGGAATCAGAATGAGCAAGCGTTTCGAGAAAATAATCACAATGGTTGGCCAGCCGCACTTTTTCCTCGTTCATATCCATTTTTTCGAGGTAATATATCAGTTCCTGTTCAAACCGGTTTTCGTCCACATTTCCGTTGAGGTTTGCTTTCCCCAGGTTTTCGGTAATCCGGTTTTTGACGGTTTCCATGCGTTCTGCCTCAAAAGGGCTGATTTGAGGTAACAGTTTGTTGATGCTTTCCGTGTTCGCCTTGATGTCGTTTTCAAGCGCTTCCCCTTCCCTGGTCCGGAATCGATCGATTTCATCCAGTGCTTTCCGGATGTGTTCAAGTATCACCAGCCATTCCTCCTCGTCCAGTGTTTCGTATTCGGTTTTTACCACATCGGGCAATCTCAGTGCAGCGTGCAAAGTACTTTGATCGGTTTCCAGATTCAACGATTCGTTTATTTTTTTCAGGTTTTCGAAATAATCTTTCAGGATGGGTTCGTTGATTTTGTTGCTCGATTCCTCCCCGTGGTATTCAACATAAATGGTTACATCAACTTTGCCCCGTACCAGTTTTTCAGCCAGTTCTTTTCTGATTTCAATTTCTTTTTCGCGGTAAACCGACGGAATGCGCGCATTGATGTCGATCTGCTTGCTGTTGAGCGTTTTTATTTCGAGGGTGATTTTTTTGTTGTTCACTTCGAATTCGGCTTTGCCAAAGCCTGTCATTGATTTTATCATGGGTAACTAATTTTTGCGAATTTAAAACATTTTATGCAATAACACCCGAACCAATTAATTCATCTCCCCGGTACCAGGCTGCAAATTGCCCGGAAGTTATTCCCCGCTGTTCGTTTTCAAAAAGAATAAAGGCGCCGTCGTTTTTCTGGTGAAGAGTGCCTTTTTCAAGCGGTTGGCGGTAGCGGATACGGATTTCAAATTCCTGCTTTTCGCCGGGGCTCATTTTCATGTCGGGCCGTATCCAGTGCACATCTTCTTTGGCAATAAAAAGCCCGGGACGGAAAAGTCCGGGATGATCCTGCCCCTCGCCTACATACACAATATTTCGTTGCACATCGGTACCCAGCACAAAAAGGGGCTCTTTGTGTCCGCCAATATTCAGCCCTTTTCGCTGCCCGACGGTATAAAAATGAGCACCCTGATGTTCGCCAATAATTTTGCCGTTCCAGGGTTTATACGGAAACGGGAAACAAACTTTGTTGTAGTTTTCTTCGGAAATTTCAACCTGCTTTTTCTTTGCCATAAATTGGGCCGGAATTTCAATTACATTGCCGGTTTTGGGCTGCAATTGCTGCTGCAGGAAAGTGGGCAAATCTACTTTCCCCACAAAGCAGATGCCTTGGGAGTCTTTGCGTTCGGCTGTTGGGAGGTTCTGTTCGCGGGCAATCTCCCTCACCTGTGGTTTGGTGAGGTCCCCGACGGGGAAAAGTGCTTTTGAAAGTTGCTCCTGGTTGAGCTGGCACAAAAAATAACTTTGATCTTTGTTCCGGTCTTTTCCTGCCAGCAGCCGGTAGTAGGTTTTGCCGTCCGCTTCGGTTTCGTTTTTCCGGCAGTAATGGCCGGTGGCCACAAAATCAGCGTCAAATTTCATCGCCTCCTCCATAAACGTGTCGAATTTAATTTCGCGGTTGCAAAGCACATCGGGGTTGGGGGTGCGGCCCGCCTGGTATTCGGCAAACATGTAATCGACCACCCTCTTTTTGTACGTTTTACTGAGGTCAACAATGTGAAAAGGGATTTCCAGTTTTTTAGCCACCATTTTGGCAATCAGCGCATCTTCTTCCCATGTACATTCGCTGGTAACTGCTCCAACCCGCTCGTGCCAGTTCACCATAAACAGTGCCACCAGATCGTGCCCCTGCTGTTTTAGCAGGTATGCAGCCACACTGGAATCAACTCCGCCCGAAAGTCCGATAACTACCCGTTTCATAAGCTACAAAAGTAGGAAGTAAATTGATAATTTGAATAATATATGATCCGAATATCGTTGTCCATTAAATCAACATTAAAATTATTCCTGGTGCTCAAACGCAGGGAATGGTTTCCAAAATAAAATTTTTGGAATTTAATCTGAACTTTTTAATATTTTTACGTGCTTAATTACGTTGTATCTGTAGAAGTGAAAATACAAATGAGTTGTAAAGTAATATCCACCCTGTTAATTGCCTATTTTTCGACGTTTTTTATGCTGTATGCAGAAGAACCTCCTTTGCCGGAAGATCCCCCTTTCCTGATCCTGGGGAAAGACCTTTGGGTGAATGAAAAAATGGAGCAGATGAGTCTCGATGAGAAAATTGCCCAGTTAATGATGATTTCGGTTTATCCCCGTCAAAATGAATCAGCCCAAAACAGAACGATTGAAATCATTGAAAAATACAAACCCGGGGGGATTTTGGTAATGCAGGGAAGCCCGGTAGAAACAGCGAACCGCATTAACCGGTTGCAGGAGCATTCGGTTGTTCCGTTGCTGGTGGCTGTTGACGGTGAATGGGGACTTCCCATGCGTATCGACAGCGCTATGAATTATCCTTACGCCCAGGCTGTTGGTGCGGTACAGGATTCTACCTTTATTTATGAGATGGGGCGTGATTTTGGCCGGCAGATGAAACAGATGGGAATTCATGTCAATTTTGCCCCCGTGGCCGATGTGAGCACCAATCCTCAAAATCCGGTTATCAATTTCCGGTCGTTTGGCGAGGATAAATTTAATGTAGCACAAAAAGCCTGGTATGTGGCCAGCGGCATGCAGGATGTCGGGGTGGTTCCGGTGGCCAAACATTTCCCCGGCCATGGCGATACCGAAACCGATTCGCATAAAGAGCTGCCGGTTATCAATCATCCGAAAAAACGGATTGACACGGTGGAAAGTTTTCCTTTCAGGTTTCTTGCAGAGCAGGGCATCAGTGGTATCATGTCGGCTCACCTCGATGTTCCGGCGTTAGATTCAACCGGTACTCCTTCATCGCTTTCAGAAAAAATTATTAACGGGTATTTGAGGAACGAAATCGGGTATAACGGACTGGTGGTAACCGATGCCATAAACATGAAAGGGGTTCAAACGGAGGGGAGCGCCGAGGTGGAAGCTTTAAAAGCAGGCAACGACATGGTGGAATTTGTGCCTGATCTGAAGGAAGCGATTGCCTCGGTTAAATTAGCCGTAGTAAGCGGTGAAATTACCATGGAAGAAATTGAAAATAAGTGCCGCCGGGTACTGGCACTGAAACGCTGGGCAGGGTTGCACCTGTACGAACCGGCAAGTACAGAAAATCTTACTGCCCGGCTGAATTCACCCTACTATGAGGTGACGGCCCGGAAACTCATAAAAGGTTCGTTCACCGTTTTGAACAACAACAAGGGTGTTTTACCCGTCCAGGATTTGGGCAACCTGAAAATTGCGTCGGTGATGATTGGTTCCGGAAACATCTCCCCGTTTCAAAAAATGATGGATAAATATACAGCTATTGATCATTTTAATTTAAGTAAAGACGCTTCTGAACGCGAAATGGCCAATCTCCGCAGTAAACTTGAGAATTACAACCTGGTTATTGCCGGTATCGATGGAATAAACCTTTACCCTTCGGGGAATTATGGGACGTCTGAAATTCAGCGGAGGGCAGTGGCTGATTTTATCCGGAGCAACAATGTGGTGGCCGTTTTTTTCGGAAATGCCTATGCGTTGCAACATTTTGAAAACATTCACCGCGCCGGCGGGCTGATTATGGCTTACCAGAACAACCCTTTGACCCAGGAGCTGGCTGCCCAGTTGGTGTTTGGTGCAAACAGCGCTTCCGGTAAACTGCCGGTAACGGTGGATAAACGGTTCAATCTTGGCGATGGCCTTCCGCTTGAAAAGAACGGCACATTGGCTTACACCATTCCGGAGGAGCTGGGTATAAATTCCAAAAAGCTTTCCCGAAAGATTGATTCCCTGGCCAACCTCGGAGTGGAAAAAAAAGCCTACCCGGGATGCCAGGTGCTTATTGCCAAAGACGGAAATGTGATTTTTCATAAATGTTACGGTTTTCATACATACAATAAAGTTCAGGAAGTAAAACCGGAGAATATTTACGACTGGGCCTCGCTGACTAAAGTGACCGGGCCCCTGCCGGCCTTGATGAAACTGGTTGACGAAGAAATACTGGATGTGGATGCTCCGTTCCGTAATTACTGGCCCGATTTTACCGGAACCGAAAAGGGAAATATACCTGTGCGTGAATATTTATCACACCAGGCACGGCTGCCCGGATGGATCCCTTTTTGGCGAATGGGCCTCGATGACGAGGGGAAACCGGACCGGGAAGTTTTTTCGTCACAGCCCTCGGACGATTTTAGCATAAGGGTTTCAGACCAGTTGTACCTGAATAACAATTTCAGGCAGGCAATTTTTGATACCATCCGCAACGCAAAACCTTTACTTGCAAAAAAGTATGTCTATTCCGATCTCAGTTTTCATCTGTATCCTCAAATAATTACGAATTTGGCCGGCAGGCCTTATGAAGAGTATATTGCCACAAATTTTTACAAACCCCTGGGAGCTTATACGCTCACCTATAATGCTTACCGCCATTTCCCGCTCGAAAATATTATCCCTACTGAAACGGACGATTTTTTCCGCAATGAACGACTAAGGGGTTTTGTGCACGACGAAGGCGCAGCAATGTTGGGAGGGGTTTCGGGCAACGCCGGACTTTTTGGAACTGCCAATGACCTGGCAAGGATTTTTCAGATGTATCTTCAAAAAGGTTATTACGGGGGCAAGCGTTTTATTTCGGAAGAAACGGTAAACGAATTTACCCGTGTTCAGTTCCCCGACAATAAGAACCGCCGGGCGCTGGGGTTCGACAAACCGCTGATTGACAATCATAAAAAAAGGCTGGAAAGAGCTTACCCGGCGGTAAGCGCCAGTAAAAACAGTTTTGGGCACACAGGTTTTACCGGAACCATGGCATGGGCCGACCCGGAAAACGGAACGCTCTTCGTTTTTATGTCGAACCGGGTGCATCCCACACGCGAAAATTCAAAACTTTATAATCTCAATATCCGGACGGCAATGCATCAATCAATTTACGATTGCCTGGAGGCTCAGAATAAATAGTTCCGGTTAAAAAAAGTTAATTATTTTACTGCTCCATTTTTTGCCGAATTGTACGACGGCCTTAATTTTTAACTCAAATACAAACAGTTATAGCAAATAACATTTTCTGTTTTCGCTCCGTATAAATCAGTTGGATTAAACAGAAATGAGAACGTGACAAATTTGAGTTCTTTATTAAATTATTAATTTTAATTTTACATGTTCAGAGGCTTTATTTTAATACTTGGAATCAACAAAATAAAAATTTTAGCATTATGGAGCGTAAAATCACATTTAACGAGTTGCGTAAAATCAAAGACAGTTTACCTCATGGCTCAATCAAAAAAATAGCGCAAGAGTTTGATTTGACGGAAGAAACCGTGAGGAATTATTTTGGAGGCGCTAATTACACCAATGGTGCAGCAGTAGGAATTCATATGGAACCAGGCCCAAACGGGGGAGTTGTTCTGCTCGACGATGTAGCCATCCTCGAAAGGGCAAAAGAAATTCTTCACGAAGAAATAGCTTAACAAAAAAGAGATTTTTATAGAAATTACAAAAACTGTTCTATATTTATGGGGCAGTTTTTTTTTAATCTAAATCAAATCAAAATGAAAAAGTATTTTCTGTTCATCTTTGTAACAACAATTTTTGCTTTTTATTCGTGCCAGACTGGAAGTTCGTGGCAACCTCTTTTTAATGGAGAAAATATCGACAACTGGGACAAACACCTTGGTACCCCGCTCGATGGTTTCGACGATTTGGCAGATGCCGCAACCACCGAAAAAGTTTTTTCCGTAGTGGAGGAAGACGGCGAAAACCTCATCCGGATTACCGGGGAAGTGAATGGTTCGCTCGCTACGCGCGACACTTTTGCAAATTATCATCTGCAATTGGTTTTTAAATGGGGCGAAGAAGTTTATACCAACCGTAACAGTGGCTTGCTTTACCACAGTTTTGGTGAGTTTGGCGAAGCGCTCGGTACCTGGATGGTAAACATTGAATGCCAGTTGATGCACGAACGTTTGGGCGACACGTACCTGATGAACAATACGTACTGCGAAACAGCTGTGAATGAAGTGGACGGAGGATTTCAATATGCGGCAGACGGTGTTGTACAGAAATTTAGCCAGGAGCATAACGGCCCCGGAATACAAAAAGGGATGGATGTTGAAAACACGCTGGGTGAATGGAACACAGTTGACTTATATACTGTTGGCCGCACCGCGGTACATGTGGTAAACGGGCAAACGGTGATGGTGAATAACAATACCGGCACCGTTGAAGATGACGGAACAATTAAGCCGCTTACCAGTGGAAAAATTCAACTGCAGTCGGAAGGCGCCGAGATGTTTGTGAAAACCATTCAGGTAAGATCTATTGATGAGATACCGGCAGACGTGCTACCGTAAATAAAATTTATTGAATCAGGCGCTTAATATTTTCACTTATTTCGTAACGAATCCCCCTGTAGGAACAAAATATTTGTTTTAGTTATTTTGATTTGATATAAATTTCTTATCAAATCACAACTAGTTATTAAAAAATGCTTGTTTTCAATTTGAAGAAATTATTTTTAAAAAATTTTTAAATTGAAATTATAATTGAATATAAAATGACAGATCAAAACAATGCCATTAAGTTTTACGGGGGAGAACAAATTCCTGTTGAACTTCACAAAGTTAGAGTTGTACAGAAGCTTTTTTTAAAACCGGTAGAAGAGCGGAAATCAGCAATTGAATCTGCAGGGTTCAATACCTTCCTGTTAAATACGAAAGATATTTTTCTGGATATGCTTACCGACTCGGGAACCAATGCTATGAGCGACAACCAGGTTTCTTCCATGCATCAGGCCGATGATGCTTACGCCGGATCGCAGAGTTTTTACCGCATGGAGAAGGCGCTCCGTGAAGTTTTCGGAAAACACTATATTTTACCTGCACACCAGGGCAGGGCTGCTGAGAACATTGTTTCGCAGGCATTCATTAAAAAAGGCGATGTAATTCCCATGAACTACCATTTTACCACCACAAAAGAACACATGGAGCTAAATGGTGGGAAAGTGCTTGAAATATTTGCCGACGATGCGCTGCAGATAAAAAGTGACAAACCGTTTAAGGGGAATATTGATATCGACAAGCTAAAGGCTGTTTTTAAGGAATATGGAAAAGAGCGTGTTGCTTTTGTGCGTATGGAAGCATCGACCAACCTGATTGGCGGGCAGCCGTTTTCCATGCAAAATATGCGCGATGTTAAAAAGGTTTGCGATGAAAACGGTGTTATGATGGTGCTCGATGCAAGCCTCATAGGCGAAAATGCCTATTTTATCAAACAGCGCGAGGAGGAATTTAAAGATGCAGACATAAAAGATATTTTGCTCGAAATGTGCGGGTATTCAGACCTGGTTTATTTCTCGAGCCGGAAAGTAAGTTCTACACGGGGCGGTGGCATTGTAACAAACAGCAAAGATTTGTACCTGAAAATGCGCGACTTGCTGGTACTTTACGAAGGGTTCCTTACTTACGGCGGAATGTCGGTTCGCGAAATTGAAGCCATGGCAGTTGGTATAAACGAAACCTGCGACGAAACCGTTATCGGTCAGTCGCCATCGTTTATTGCCCATGCCGTAAATCAGCTTGATGCAGCCGGAATTCCGGTTATTACACCTCCTGGGGCACTGGGGTGCCATATCGATGCCATGGGATTTCTGCCGCATGTTCCCCAAACCAAATATCCGGCCGGTGCACTGGCATCCGCATTATATATTATTTCCGGGATAAGGGGAATGGAAAGGGGTACGATTTCAAGTGTCCGCGACGAAAATGGCGACGATATTCCGGCAGATGTCGAACTGTTGCGCCTGGCTTTCCCCCGGAGGGTTTTTACCCTTTCGCAAACCATGTTTATGATTGACCGCGTAAAATGGCTTTTTGATAACCGCGAATTGGTTGGCGGCCTCGAGTGGGTGGAAGAACCTCCACTGTTGCGTTTCTTTATGGGGCGCCTGAAAGCTATTGGCGATTGGCCGGATAAACTCATGGCCAAATTCAGGGAAGATTTTGGAGAATCACTGTAGTTAATATAACGAAAAGAACGAAGCTGTCCTGAAAAGTCATTGATGTTGCCCCGGGCAATTGTAAAGGGCCATTATTTTAAGAACTAATAATTCAAACCGTGGCCCGGCAGAACATTTCCTGACTTTTTTTAGCGGACAGCTTCGTTTATTGTTTAATTGTTTTCACCATAATGGTAAACCCCGTCGTACTCAAAGAGGTCGCCATCATAATCGGTACTGGTAACCCTGAATTCTACGGAATCGAGTCCTTCAATTTGCAGGGCATTTAGTTGGAAAGAAACGTAGGCCGCATAGGGAATATCTTCCACATCGCCATTGTCATTGTGTCGTAACTCCAGCTCTATGGGCTGATCGGCTTCCGTAAGTTCGCCCGGTTCTTTTACCAGGTTAATGTAATGTACTTCGTACCGGCCCCAGTATTTTATTTCAAAATTCAGCAGGCTGTCGCTCATCCAGCAGTCTCTTACAATCACCGGATCATTGCCGATGCTGTCTTCGTTTTCAGGCGTAATGTCCATGATTCCTTTCAGCAATACCTTTTTTACTGAATTCACTTTAATGTAATACCGGTCAACTTCCCCTTCATGGTCAACGTCGTCGCCAACAATGGTGTAATTGAGTAATATGCGATCCCCGGTTTTCAGGCGCGATTCCGGATCATCGGTACCCTGGTAGTACCACGGACGATGATATCCCGAAGCTACCGGTATAAGCATGTCCCCGTTGTCCATTTTTATCCTGTATTCCACTGGGTCGGAACTCAACTGTTCTACAGTGCCAAATCCAACCCACATTTTATTCAGAGAATATCCGTCGTCATCCTGGAGACAGCCGGTAGCAACAATTATTAACCCAATTAAAATTCCAAAAACATACTTTTTCATGGTGTATTCATTTTTTTACATTTACACCTTTTAGATTTAGAATCGGAAGTAAAGGTTGCGTGAGAGGACAAAAAAATGCCAAAAAATTTTTTTAAATGCCAAAAGGGCCAGAAAATAAAAAATGGCACACGGATTGTTATTTATATTTTCATATATGTAGATAATTGTATATTTTTGAAAAATGAAAAAAATTGAATCTTTACAGGATTTAAAAACCGTTACCGGTTCGAACGAAACCGTATGGCTGTTGTTATACAAGAAAGGCTCGGCACAAAGCGACTGTGCTATTGAAAACTTTGAAAAAGCTGAAAACAACGCCGGGGAAAAGATGGAAAACAAAGTTCTTTGTTCTGCTGATGTAAACAAAGTAAGGGATATTCACCCCTCGCTGGGGATTACAAGTGTGCCTGCTTTGGTTTATTTTGAAAATGGGGAAATGCGAAACCTGGTAAAAGGATGTCACCAACCGGCGCAATTTAATGCTATTTTTGACAAATCGGCAGTTGTACTTGCCGGGAATGGCGATAGTAAACCGCAAAAAAACGTGACGGTTTATACAACGCCTACCTGCACCTGGTGCAACACCATTAAACGCCATTTGCAGGAAAACAACGTCCGGTACCGCGAAATAGATGTTTCGTCCGACCAGAAAGCAGCCGAAGAAATGGTTCGGCGGAGCGGGCAACAAGGTGTTCCGCAAACCGATATTAACGGCGAAATTATTGTAGGTTTCGACAAAACAAGAATAAATACATTACTTGGAATAAATTAAAATTGAAATAGTATGAAAAAGTTAGTATTCATTGTGGCCATTGCAGTTATGTCATTACAAAGCTGTGGATCGGGCCAGGCAAAAAACAACGACAAGGAAAACACGCAGGAATCTGCTGCGTCTGTTCAAAACGTATCCGAAACCAGTGATGCCGAAGGCGGATCAGTAAACCTGACCAAAGACGTTTTTCTGGAAAAGGTATGGGATTATGAAAATTCGCCGGAAGAGTGGGCTTATAAAGGCGACAAACCTGCACTGATTGACTTTTATGCCGATTGGTGCGGCCCGTGTAAAATTGCATCTCCTATTTTGGAAGAAATTTCGGAAGAATATGCTGGTGATATTATCGTTTACAAAATCGACACTGAGAAGGAACGCGAGCTGGCCTCCGTTTTTGGTATCAGTGGAATTCCCGCATTCCTTTACATTCCGGAAAATGGCAAACCGGTCATGATGTCAGGTATTGGCCGTTCAAAAGAAGATACAAAGAAGATGTTTAAAGACAACATCGATAAATATTTGTTAACTTCAAATTAGTGTTAAACGTTTAATTAAAGAATGGTAAAAATGAAAGAGTTACAGCCAATTAATCAGAATGTCCTGCTCGAGTTGGAAGAAGAAGAAATCGAGCAGAAAACCGCTGCAGGGATTATTATTCCCGATTCTGCACAGGAAAAGCAGGAAGTTGCTAAAGTTGTTGCCGTGAGCAACATTGAGAATGCAGAGATAGCACCGGGAGACCAGGTTCTCTACAAAAAATTTACGGGCACGGAGATCGACTTCGATGGTAAAAAGTACCTGTTGGTACCTTATGCCGACATCCTGTCCAAAGTTGTAGAAACCGAATCGATCTAAAAGGCTTCGGACTCAGAATTTTACTTATTCTGCCAGACAAACGTTTCAAAAATCGACATAAAGAGCCGGGATTTTCCCGGCTTTTTTTATGGCAAAATTTTGTACCTTTGAAAAAATGAAAATTTGGAATGAAAGCAGAATCACAAATACTGAACAGTTATTATGGATTATTGGATAATTTAACTCCTGAACTCAAACTAGCTTTAATCGAAAGGCTTTCAAAGTCTTTAAAAGGTGAAATCTCACAAAAAAAGGACAAAATTGAATTTGCCTTTGGAGCCTGGAAAGATTCGAGAAACGCAGAAGAAATTATTGCTGAAATAAAAAAAAATAGAACTTTTAATCGCAAACTTGAATCGTTTTGAGAAAATATCTTTTCGATACTAATATTTGTATTTATTACATTCGGGGAAAATATGATTTAAAGAACAAGTTCCATTTAGTAAAGAA
>CAYRBS010000045.1:0-4853 GCA_964422335.1 uncultured Mariniphaga sp.
ACCCAAAAGTCTTTTTTAATTTAAAAGAAACAAATTATGGAAACAGCATTCATCGATCTGCACATTCACCCCGCCCTGAAACCACTGGGGAAAAGTTTCAACCGGAAACCGGGGGTCAATAATCCAAACAAAAACAGGGAAGACAGCCTGTGGTATTACGATCCGCCCACAACCCTCGATAAACTGGCGAACATTAAAACCACGCTCACCAAATTCCGGCAGTCGGATTTTACATCGCTGGCAAAAGGAGGCGCCGAAGTGGTGTTTGTTTCGTTGTGCGGCCTTGAAAAAGGTTTTGTGATGAACAAACTGGGTACGCGGCTTGTCGGCGATGTGGTGGCCAACCTGGTAACCGGGATGGGCAAAAAACGAATCGACCACGTTCAGCAAATGGATGATTATTTCTCCGATCTGGAACTGGAATACGATTTCTACAAACAACTGGACGGGCACCGGGTGAAAGTTGACGGAAAGTGGTGCCGCTACAAAATTGTTTCAGGATTTCATGAAATAGAGGAAAACCAGGACACGGACACAAAAACGATTTTTGTGATATTGACCATTGAAGGGACACACGTTTTCAACACCGGACTGCAACTGATGGGCAAAACTGCGGATCCGGAAGAAGTGCTGGCCAATGTGGAAAAAGTAAAAAAGTGGGACAAAAAATTGTTTTTTGCAGGACTGACACATCATTTTTACAATGAAATGGTTGGACACGCCCAAAGCCTGAAGGGGGTTGCAGGCAAATTATGCGATCAGAAAGAAGGAATGAACGAGGGCTTCAGCGAACTGGGATGGAAGGTGTTGAGAAAACTGCTCGATAACACCGGCAACAGCAGGATTTTACCCGACATGAAACACATGAGTGTAAAAGCGCGCAACCAGTATTACAAATTTTTGGAAGAAGAACACCCCGGCGAAATAATTCCGCTGCTGGTGAGCCACGGCGCAGTAAACGGGCTTCGCTCACATGCCGAAAAAGTACAGGATGATTTGCACAACTACGGAAAATTTCAGCCCGACGACATCAATTTTTTTGACGATGAAATAGTCCGGATTGCCAAATCGGGCGGATTATTCGGGATTCAGTTCGATGAACGGCGGGTTGCCAGCGAAATGGAACTAAAAAAAGCGGGGCCATTCCTGAGCCGCAGAAAAATGCTGTTTCACCAGTCGAAACTGATCTGGAACCAGATTCAGCATATTGCAGAAGTTCTGAACCGCCACGGATATTTTGCATGGGACATCCAGTGCATCGGCACCGACAACGACGGGATGATAAACCCCCTGAATGGTTTCTGGACGGCCGAAGAAATGCCGATGTTCGACAGTTACCTGGAAAAACATGCTTACAATTTTATTGCATCGGCCCAGTCTGACAACCTGAAAGATTACAATAAAATGAAAGCTTCCGACATTGTAGAACGCTTTATGCGGATAAATGCCCGCGAATTCCTGAAAAGGAATTTTTAGCAAGTGCCACAAGATTTCCTATCTTTGTCGCTGTAAAATCAGACGTGTTCTTGATAACCACGTAAAAAACAAGCGGCATGAAAAATAAAGTTTCGGTTCTGTTTATGCTGGCGGGTATATTGTTTGCCACCTGCCTGCTCATCTCAAACATTCTTGCATCCAAAATAATGATGATCGGTCCGTGGGCGGTGCCCGCCGGGGTGCTTGTTTTTCCGCTGGCCTATATTTTAAACGATGTGATAGTGGAAGTGTGGGGCTACCAAAAAGCCCGGCTGGTAATTTGGGCCGGATTCGGGGTGAATGTGCTGGCTGTTTTGTTTTTCAGCCTGGGAATTGCCGTCTCCGGCGCCCCTTTCTGGCAGGAACAGGAGGCGTTTGCTACGGTACTTGGCAGCACCCCCCGCATTGTGGCTGCCAGTTTATCGGCCTACCTGGTGGGGTCGTTCCTGAACGCTTATGTGATGAGCCGGTTTAAAATACTTACCAACGGCAAAGGGTTTTCCGGCAGGGCCATTCTTTCTACCCTCGCGGGCGAAGGCGCCGATTCGGTAATTTTTATCGGAATCGCGTTTGCCGGTTTGTTTCCCCTGCAAGCCCTGCTGGCTATGATGCTTACCCAGGCCATGCTGAAAACAGTTTACGAAATAGCCGTACTTCCGCTTACCGCATGGACAGTGAGAAAAGTAAAAAAACTGGAAGGACAGGATACGTTCGACTATGAAGTTTCCTATAACCCGTTCCGGTTAAAACAGATTTAATTTGTCAACATACAACAACGAACAAGATGAAAAACCTGGGAAAAGAAGCCGATTATGTTTTCGACTACAATCCGGATGTACTGGAAGCATTCGACAACAAACACCCCGAATACGACTACCACGTAAAATTCAATGCACCTGAATTTACCAGCCTCTGCCCCATCACCGGGCAACCCGATTTTGCCACAATCTACATCAGCTACCTTCCGGATAAAAAACTTGTGGAGAGCAAAAGCCTGAAACTTTACCTGTTTAGTTTCCGCAACCACGGGGCCTTTCACGAAGACTGCATCAATATCATTATGAAAGACCTGATAAAACTGATGGAGCCGAAATACATCGAGGTTTGGGGAAAGTTCCTGCCCCGCGGCGGACTCAGCATCGATCCGTACTGCAATTACGGAAAACCGGGAACTAAATATGAAAAAATGGCGTGGAAACGTTTGCAAAACCACGATCTTTATCCCGAAAAAGTGGATAACCGCTAATTCAACTGATTGATAAAATGCCGGAAAACCTTCCTGACATCTACCTCTTCAACCCCACCTGCGAATATGCCGTGGCCAACGGGCATGCATCGTGGCAACCCAACCGGCTGCTGCAAAAAATGGAAGAAGATTTGGGAACGCTGCCCCTTTTTCTCGCCCGGCCCCACGATGTGGTGCTGGTGAAAAACCTTCCGCCGGCTTCTTTTATCACCCGGTTAAAACAGGTGGGAATCTCCGCGCCGCATTTTGTGCCTTTTAAAAAGATCTCAACAGGAAATGAATTTACCGGAAAACCGAAAGACCGCCTGCTTCCCTGGGGTTGGAGCCCGGCTGCCCACCGCTTGCTTGAACCGCTCAAACCTTCCTGTTCAGCTGCTTTTAAAGATTCGCCGGTGGCAAAATGGCAACCTGGGTACCGTGAAATTTATTCCAAAAAATTTGGGCTTCAAATCCTGAAATCGATCCTGCCCCACCTGCCCCCTGAAAAAGTTTTGCCCAACCACCTGCTCCCGGAAGTTTGTACCACAAAAGCACAAATAGAAACCCTGCTCCGGCGCTGGGGAAAACTGATGGTGAAAGCGCCGTGGAGCAGTTCAGGGCGTGGGTTGCAACCCATTACCAAAACACCTGTTGTGCCCAAGGTGTGGGAAAAACTCATGGGAATAATAAACGAACAAGGTTATGCCATGGCCGAACCACTGCTCGACAAAGTGCTGGATTTGGCGCTTCAGTTTGAACTTAAAAAAGGCAAAGCAACCTACCTGGGCTTAAGCCGTTTTTTAACGGATGCCAAAGGACAATACCAGGGAAATTTTCTCAACAGCTGGCCGGAAGACATTTCTCCCGGAGCCAAAGCATTTGCCCAATCGCTTCCCCAACTGTTGGTAAAGCCACTCACCAACGCCATTGAAGCCAGTGAGTTGGCACAGAATTACGAAGGATTCTTCGGAGTGGATACGCTCCTTTTCCAGGATACCGAAGGCGTACTGCGCGTGCATCCCTGTCTCGAAATTAATGTGCGACAAAACATGGGACTGCTGTCACTTTACCTTGAAAAACTGCTTGTTCCCGGGGGAAAAGGAATTTTCAAAACTTTTTACCAGCCGGGGAAATCGTTCCAGGAATTCCAAAAAGAAATGGAAACATTGCATCCTGTACGACTTAAAAGCAACCAAATCGAATCGGGTTTTTTCCCGCTCACCCCAGCCGGAGAAAACACGCTGTTCGGGGCTTATATTCTTGCGGTTGATTGATGTATGACCCTCTCCCGCTCCCCTCACTTATGTTTCTTTACTTAACTAAACGACATTGCATAATAAATGGACATTTTTCATAGAAATTACTAAAAGACCTTTTTGTCCATTAGTAATTATTTTCTATCTTTGAACCATTAAATTTTAAAGCAAATAGTTATGAGAGTTACATCAGATACACCGGTTGGCGAGGTAGTAAAAACAAATTTCAAAGCTGCCACCATGTTCCAGGCAAACAAAATCGATTATTGCTGCGGAGGGGATCAAACGATTTCCGAAGCGTGCAGCAAAGCAGGAGTTGAGGCCGATTTGCTGATTGAACAGCTTGAAGAGGTGCTTTCGGATTCAGACCCGGACACCGAGTATATCAACAATATGGAGTTAAGTGCCCTGGCAGATTATATCATAAACAGGCACCATTCATATGTACAGAAAAACATTCCTTTTCTGAAACAAAACCTGGACAAGATTGCCGAAGTTCACGGGGACAATCATCCTGAACTGGCAACGATCAGGGATGAATTTTATGAATCGGCCGGCGACTTGACCATGCACATGCAAAAAGAAGAACTTTTACTATTTCCGTATGTTAAACAAATGGAGCAGGCAAAAAAAGAAAACAAAAGCATCCCTGCTCCACCGTTCGGATCTGTTTCGAGTCCGATAGCTGCCATGATGGCTGAGCATGAAAACGAAGGGGAAAGGTATGAAAGGCTTTCAAAGATGACGAATGGGTACCAGGTCCCGGATGACGGCTGCACCACCTACGAGGTTACTTTTAAACAGCTGGCCGATTTTGAAAAAGACCTGCACCGGCACATTCATTTGGAAAACAACATCCTTTTCCCAAAAGCAAAAACACTGGAAGAAAGTTTTTA